>JAYUFA010000467.1:0-9924 GCA_043738925.1 Actinomycetota bacterium | reverse complement strand
CAACGGCTTTATCTCCCACGCGGGCGGGCCGAGTCCGACCGGCGGTTGGCGGGTCGTCGAGATCTGGGAGTCCGAAGAGGATGGCAAGACGTGGTTCGACGACAACGTCAAGCCCAACCTTCCACCCGAGGTCATCCCCGACCAGAAGTACTACCCGCTTCATACAGCGATCACCAAGTAACCAGTTTCGATGCCGTGCTCGAGTCGCCGCACGCACGGCCGGTACAAACGACGTTGAAGCCGCGCAACTCCGCCCACGAGGCGCGCGCCCGATGCGCCAGATCGGCGCTCGTTGATCCGGCTGAAGCCGTCGTCATTCGGCGTCGAGCGTTCTGTGCCCAGCAGTCGCACCGGCTGTGCGATTCAGCGTGTAGTCGGCGGCGGCCGAAATAGCCAGTAGACCACTGCGTTGCCTGGGTTCATCGAGACGAACACACGCCACGCTCGCTTGTTGGCGCGTGCCTCATCGTCCGTACGCCGAGACAGATCTCGCCAGGCCAGTACGGCACTGATGCTCTGGAGAGGCGCGATGAGAAGACCCTTCTGTTTGGTTGTTAATGCGCTCGTTCCAGTCGTGGCCGCCCGTACGCTGGGTTGCTTGCCCGCTGGCGAACCCGTCGGACATCGGACCGATCGTAGACCAGCGACCGTCGCGTGCCCAGCGCGTGGCCGAGGTCTCGCCACCGCGGCCGACATGTGCAGCCGCACCCGTCTTGGGTGGGGTCTGTGTTCTGTTGGAACCTGCTAGTCAAGACCGCGTCTATGACGAGCCGACCGCCAGCCGTGCCAGAGTGGTGTATCGGCAGGCAATTTCTACAGGCGACAGAGGACCATCTTCCCGGTACCAGGCGCTGACTGCGATGCACATGCTTGCAATGGCACGAGACGTCTCGTGCGGATATGGGGTCGTGAACAGACCTTGCTCGGCTCCGTCGAGAATTGTTCGGTCATACCAGTCCTGCACGTGGGCGCGTTTTGTCTCGAACGCACGGCGTGCATCTTCGGCCAAGCTTCGCACCTCCGTGTTGGCGACGAAGCTGGACTTGCGGATGCGGATCTCGCAAGTCACGTGTGCTGTGACGAGGGCGTCGAGCCGGAGCCGTGGATCGGATGGGCAGGTCGACAGGGCTTCGTCCATCGAAGAGATCAGGGTGTTCACGGCCCCCTGGCACAGCGCCACGAGCAGGTTGTGCTTCGACGCGAAGTAGTGGTAGAGCAGGGGTTGACTGACGTTCGCAGCTCGCGCGAGTTCGCGCAGTGTTGTGCCGTGGAAGCCGCGCTCGAAGAAGATTCCCTCGGCGGCTTTCATGATCGACAGCGCTCCGGGGGGCAACCCGTTGGGACTGTCCCAGTACAGGTCGGGCGAGGTCACAGGTTCAGTTGCGGCTTCAGTACTTGATCGATGAAGTTCACCATGTCGCTGAGAACCTCATCGGAGTTGGTCTCGTTGAATATTTCGTGCCTCGCGCCCGGGTATTCGTGCAGGCTGAATGTCGGGCCACGCAGACCGTGAACCCCGATCCGGCTTCCCTCGATGGGTACCAACTGGTCTTCTGCTCCGTGGAGCCACAGCACCGGGAGTTCGCCTACAGATCCGTCGGCCGCGATTGCGTCGAGCGTGGCTTGAATTGCCTCGAGCGTCGGCCGCTTGAATGGCCCGTGCCAGACGTACGGATCGGCTTTGTATTTCGCGCCGACCGACTCGTCGCGCGAGAGCGTACTGATGTCGAGCGGCACGTCTGGTATCTCGTCGAGCGCGAGCAACTGGCCGACGAATGCGAGTTCGCCGATGACCGGGCCGGACAGAATCAGCGCCGTCAACATCTGCCCATGGAGTTGCGCGTATCGGGCGGCAATGAGGCCACCCATCGAGTGACCGATGAGCACGACCGGTAACTGCGGCCACTGCTTATGAGCCGTCTCGGCCAATGAATGCAGGTCGGCGACAACGTCTTCAAAATCCTCGATCAACACCCTTTCGCCTTCGCTCTTACCATGACCCATGTGGTCCAGTCCGAACACGACGGCGCCATGTGTGAGCAACGCTGCGGCGACGTGCTCGTAGCGGCCGATGTGTTCGCCGTATCCGTGGGCGAGAACTGCGACGTATCTCGGCTTTGTCGCGCCCGACCACCGTCTGGCTGCGATCGAGCCACGAGTCCCGGGGAAACTCCATTCGTCTCCCTCGTTAATGTTGTGTTCGTCCGAGCCCATGCGCTCCTCCTTGTTCGTCGACCGATTCGGCCTGTTCCTCCAAAATTGTCAGGCCGCCCAGATAGGCGTCTGCAACCCGAGCACCGTGCAACAACTCCGATACCAGCCCAGAATCACGTACTGACCCGTGGGCCAGTACCCAGGCATGTTCACACAGTGACTGCACCAACTTGACGTTCTGCTCGACCAACAAGACCGACGTTCCATCTCGTGTCACTTCCTTCAGGATCGCGCGCACCTCGTTGATCGCAACAGGGGCCAGTCCACTGGATGGCTCATCAAGTAGCAGCACTTTCGGCTTGGACATCAACGACCTCGCGATCGCGACTGTCTGTTGCTGGCCGCCGCTAAGACGACCGGCCAGCTCTCCCCGCCGCCCGCTGACGAACTCGAATCGGTCGTACGTGTCTGATAGCCGCGCACGTTGTATCGAGCGCGAATGGCCGTACACGCCCAGCAACAGATTGTCCTCGACGGTCATGTTGGGAAAGAGACGCCGGTTCTCGGGACACAGGGCGATACCGGCGCGAACGAGCTGAGCGGTGTTCAACGACGTCACGTCGTGACCGTCGAGAACGATGCGACCCGAGACGCGGGGAACCATCGCGTGAATACCCAACAGGGTCGTGGTTTTGCCGGCGCCGTTGGCGCCCAGGATGCCGGTGATCTTGCCGGCCTCCGCTTCGAGTGATACGGACCGAACGCCGATCGTCGTCCCAAAGCGCACGGTGAGGTTCTCGACGGTCAAGACAGTCATGTGGTCACGACCCGAGGTACGACGCTATGACGGCCTCGTCGGCACGAACCTGTGCGGGCGTGCCAGACGTCAATACCTTGCCCGACGCCATGACGGTGACCGTGTCGGCGAGAGGCATGAGAAAGTGCATGTTGTGATCGACGACGATGACACCGAGATGGAGTTCGGTGCGGACCCGTTGGATTGCTTGCGCGAGAGCGGCGGCCTCATCGGTGTCCATGCCCACCGCAGGCTCGTCGAGCAGCAACACCTGCGGCCCGGTGCTGAGCGCGGCCGCGATCATTGCCAGGCGCTGCAGCGCACTGCTCAAGGAGGCGCACGGTCGGTCGGCAACCTCGCTGAGGCCGAGCATCGACATGATGTCGTCATCGCTCATCTCTGCCGTCGAGCCGCCGCGCCTCTCTCGACGCGCGAGCCGAATGCTGCGCCCGAGCGTCCACGTCGGAAACAACCGGGTGGTCTGAAACGTTCGGCCAATGCCGGCCCGCACGGTGGCCCGGGCACCCTTGCCCGAAACATGTTCTCCATTGAGCATGACCACTCCGGCATTGGGTCTTTGCGTTCCTGCGAGAACACTGAGCAGCGTGGTCTTGCCCGACCCGTTTGGTCCGATGAGTCCGAGGATTGTTCCCTTCTCCACGGAAATCGACACATCGTCGACAGCGTGCAATCCTCCGAACCGTTTCACGATTCCGCGAGTCTCGAGCAGCGCCGTCATGTGAGGGCCTCCGTTGTCGATGTCGTTCGACCTTTCGAACGCCGCCGAACCGTCCTCCGCAGCCCTGTACCGACGGTTTCGAGCCCTCCGATGATGCCTCCCGGGACGACAAGGGTGATCACGATGAAGAGCAGCCCCACGGCGATTTGTGTGACGCCTGGACCGAGGTCGAGCAGCTCCGGCACGCCGACGACCAGGAGGCTTCCGATGATCGGGGCGAGCAGGCGCCCGTACCCGCCGAGGCCGATTGCGACGAACATCAAGAAGCCTTTGCCGAACGTGAATTGGCTCGGCGCGATAATCCCGTCGCGCTGCGCCAGCAGGACACCGGCCCATGCACCAAATCCTGACGACAACACGAGTGCCATCAGCTTGATTCGTGCCGTCGGAACACCGAGATGCGCTGCGAGATCCTCGTCCTCGCGGATGCTCAGCAATCGCTCTCCGAACCGCGTCCTAGCGATGACGTAAAAGAGAGCGAGAGCGGCCGAGACGGAGATGGCGATCAGCTTCAGCGTCAATGACGGTGAGAAAGCTAGATTCACCGGCATTCCTTGTTGACCGTTCGTTACACCCTTCGAGTTGGTCAACACCAGGGTGACGACCGCCGCCGAGAAGAGCGTGCCGATCGCGAAGTACTGGCCGCGTGTTCTTGCAAACACGAGGCCGATCAGCACTCCACCGACCATGGTGAGAAGGACACCGAGAATTGAAGCCACAACAGCGTTGTGACCATGTTGAAGCAGCAACGAGGAGATGTAGGCCCCGCCACCGTAGAAGGACGCTTGGGCGAGGCTCGGATAGCCGGCGAGACCCTGTACGAAGTTCAGGCCCGTGGTGCAGATGGTCCACAGCATCACCAGGATGCACACCTGACCCTTGTTGCCGTCAAGGGTCGTCAGCAGCCGGTAGCCGATCAGACCGACGACGACGATTCCCGCGAGCGCGAGACCATGGCGTACCCCTGGTCGCGTCATGCGATTCGCCGAGCGTTCGGCGCAAGCAGGCCACCAGGGCGAGCGACGAGGATGACCACCAGGGCGATGAAACCGAATGCGCTCTGGTACGACGAACTGATGTAAGCAGCACCCAGGCTTTCGACGATGCCCAGCACGAGGCCGCCGGCGATCGCACCCCACACGCTGCCGAGCCCACCGAGTACCACGACGACGAATGCGCTGAGCAATACTTCGTCGGCCATGTACGGCGTGACCTGGAATGTCGGCGCGTACGCAATCGCGCTGACGCCGGCCAGCAGCCCGGCGATGAGAAAGGCCAACGTGTACTGTCGCTGGACCGGGACGCCGAGCATCGCTGCAGCCTCGCGGTCCTGCGCAACAGCCCGTACCGCTCGGCCCAGCGAAGTCTTGGCGAGCACGGTTGCCAACGTCGCCAACGAGACGACCGTGAGCAGGATGAGAGCGATCTTCACACCTGACAGCGAGACGCTTCCCACCCTCCAGAGCGCGCTTTGGTACGGGGTATTGAGCGCTTTCCCCTCACCGCCAAACAGGCGCAGGGCGGAGTTCTGCAGCACGAGCAGTAGACCGAGTGCCACGGCCGGTGCGGCAGTCGGTTTGTTCCGCACCCACCGATAGGCGAGGACCTCGGTCAGGACCGACAGGACGCCGCCGGCAGCGACGCCGACCAACGCCGCGATAACGAACGGCGCACCCCGCTTCGAGGCTTCGAGCGTTGCGTACGCTGACAGGGCAATGATGCCGGAATGCGCGAAGTTGGGCACCTCCATGACCCCGAACACCAGGGTCAGGCCCACGGCAACAACGGCGAAGAGGCAGCCGAGGAAGATTCCGTTGACGAGGACCTGACCCATCGCCGTTCAGTTCAGAGGGTCGCGCATGGGTTGTCTTTGAACGTCGGGTTGATGACCCCGCCGTCTTTGACATCGAACACCATGACACTTGCAATCGTCTTCTTTGCATCGCACCACACGGTAATCTCCGATGGTGTACGTGCATCGCGCTTGGTGAACATCACGCCGCCGTCGCCGGCAATCCATCCACTGACCGTTCCGGCCGGCACGGTGATCTCCTTGAGCGCGGCGGTGATCTTGTCGCGGTCGGTTGTGCTGCCAGCCTTGGACATCGCTTCCGCGACGACGAAGGGAAAGTCGTACGCCCACATCGTGAGATCTTGCGGATACTCCTTGTACCGCGCTTGATAGTCGTCGGCGAACTTCTTGGTCCGGGGATCAGCAGAGGTCGTGGGAAGGGTGCCCGCACAGTCGTAGTTGTCCTTCATGATGGTATTGAAGTCACTGCCGAGAATTGCTTCGGCCTGGTTCGGGTTGACGCCGCTGCTATGCATCACGGGACCCGTGTACCCCGACTGGCGAAGTTGCTTCAGCACCGGCAGGATCACTGCAGTCACGCTGCTCAAGTAAATCGCGTCGGGCTTGTCGGCTACTGCCTTGTTGATGGCGTTGCCGTAGTCGGTCGCACCGAGTGGATATTCGGCGGTCGCCTTGATCGCCACGCCTTCCTTCGCCGCCGACTTCTGAACGAGTTTGGTCAGCCCCTCGGCATACGGCTCACCGGTCGCAGTAATGATCGACATCGTCTTCGCGCCAAGCTTGGTCTTCGCGTAGTTCACGCATCCCGGGACGTACGTCGGCGAGTCGCCGCGCATCAGGACGATATTCGGGTCGTAATCGAGAATGCTCGGATAGGTGCTGTCGAGAATGTTGATCATCGGCAACGGTGTGCGCTTGAGAAGTGGCGCGTAGAGCGACGAGCCGAGCCCGAAGGCGATCACCGGAACCTTGTCGCTCTCGACCATTTGGCGGAAGGCCGTCACACCCGATGTCGCCGCGTCGGACTTGTCGTCGGCAACGGTCACCGCCATGGTGTACTTCTTGCCGCCGACCTCGAAACCTTTGGCATTGAGCGCCTCGAGACCCATGTCAATCGCGTTCTTCTCTGGTGGTCCAAGGGTCGAATAGATGCCAGTCTGCGACAAGATCGCCCCGACCGTCGCGACGCCACCCGCTCCGCCCGCAGACGACCCGCCGGAGGCGACCGTTGTCGCCGCCCCCCCGCTCGTCGCGCCGGCGCTGCCCCCAGTCGACGTCTTGTTGTCACTGCCACAACTTGCAACCCCAAGCAGCGCCACTGCAGCTACGAACCCTATCGGTCCTCGTCTCATACTTCCCCCTTGTGCAGGTCCGACGGTGGCGGTGAGCAGGTCATGTCGAGATCAAGGCCGCGTCTGGACGAACGAATGAACGCTGCTTATCGAGCGCTCGATCAGGATCGTAGTGCGCGCTCTGACCGACTGTCCAGCGCTGACCATGACGCGGCCAGCTCGAATCGTCGATGATCTCCAACGTGATCGCTTGTTAGATCAATCCACGCTCGATGGACGTGCTCACTGCCCGATCAATCTCCTCTAGGACGACCTGTACCAAGCGAACGATCCGGGCGCGAGACAGACGATCACCGGGCACACCATCCAGCCATGGGCCGACATGGTCTCGACAGCCACCGAAGGCATCAACCGACTAACGACCCAGCACGACACCGAAAATCCCAAGTGGCCTCGGGCTGATCGCTGACAGTGTCGCCGGAAGTAGAGCCCTCGAGCTCGCCGTCCGCGACTGACCACGCCGTAGGCGGACGCACAATGCGCGCCGAGGAGTAGCACAAAACATGCTTCGCCCCGGCAAGAAGCGCTCACCGAACGGCGTTGTGCCGACGGACATCGGGGACACGATCGACCGCACGAAGAGTTGTCTCATCACCACCCCTCATTCTTCGCGAACGAAGCTCGACGGATGAAGGAGATGATCGAGGCATGACAGGCGGCGGAACCCCCGGCGTGATCAGGCGGACGTGCGTGCTCTCGTGATCATCTCGCTGAGTCTGGTGGCGATGAGGCGTTCGCGTTCATTGGTGGCGTGCTGGTAGCCGAGCGCAGCTCGTGTCGATGAGTGCCCCATCCGGACCATCAGTTCTTTGGTGCTCGCTCCGGTCATCGCCGCCAAGGTGTTGCCGGTATGGCGAAGATCATGGAACCGAAGTCCGTCGAGATCGGCCCGGCGAGTCAATGCCCGCCACGTCACGCTGAAGTTTCCTCGTCGCATGGGACCACCCTTCGGACCGACGAACACGACTCCATCTCGACCTTCCTCCGCGAACTGCTCGACGTGGACCGCAAGCACAGGCAGGATCGCCGCAGGGATCGATACCGTCCGCCGGCCAGCTGTCGATTTTGGTTCCCCGACGATGCGTCGGCCGTCATTCAGCTCTGATGCCGAGGCGACGACGGTGACCGTGGCCTTGTCGAGGTCAAGGTTGCGGCGGGTCAACGCCGCCAACTCCCCGAACCGCAGCGCCGTATAGGTGGCCATCAGCACGAGCGCTTTCATGTGCGCCGGGGCCAACTCGACCAGGCGGTCCACCTCGGCGATCGACGCGACTGGTCGTTCCGGACTGTGTTCGACCCCGGCGCCCTTCAAGACGCACGGATTTCTGGCGATCAATTCATCGGCGTTGGCGGTCGCGAAGATCACGCGCAGCAACCGATAGCACTTGGCGACGGTGACCTGACCGGGGCGCTCGGCCCGTGTCAAGGTGGCATGCCATTGACGCACCATCGACGGCGTGATCGAGCCGAGACCGATAGCACCGAAGGTCGGCAGCAGATGAATCCGCAACAACCGCTCGTACAGCTCACGAGTACGAGGACGAAGCGTCGCTCGTTCCTCGAGCCACCGTGCCGAGTACGCCTCGAACGTGATCCGCCCGTCGCGAGGATCGATCCAACTCCCTCGATGTCGATCGACCAACACGGCCGCCAACGTCTTGTCCGCCTCGACACGCGTCGCAAACACGCCAAGTGAGGTGTACTTGCTATCGAGTTCGCGAATCGACGCCTGCCAACTGCCTGACGGCAGTCGACGCACCGCCCCGCTTCCCCGCTGACGCCGAAGTCGCTTCGTCATCGATGACCTCCCGGCAGGGAGCATACGAGAAGTCGTGCAACTATCGTGCAATTAGTGGCGGTCAAATGCGGGTCATCGCGGTTACCTGCGGTCAAGATTTATTCCCGTTGACCTGGTGCTTAGCGTAATTCCGCCTGTTCAGAAAGGCCGTATAACTGAGCCTTCCAAGCTGGCTATGCGGGTTCGATTCCCGTCACCCGCTCCACGGATAAGACCAGTTCACGGTAGGTAATCCGCCGCCAGTGACCGTTCCTGGGACCAGCCGTGCCATCGCCCGAGCCGCCCTGAACGACTGCACGAAGTGTGCAATTCCGGTTCATGCTTGACGTTGTGGGCTCCGGTAGGTGGGTGACAGGTTCGGGACGCGGTTCCGGTAGCTGGGCGACAGTGGTTCCGGTACCTGCGTTACACCTGTTGTGATCTGGCGGGGTCAGCCTTTCCTGGTGCGGTCGTGGTGATCGCCTGGTCAGGGGAGGTCCGGTTGTTGTGTTGGTGGAGCTGGATGTCGTGGAGCAGCGTTATCAGGCTGTGCTCGAGGTGTTGCATCAAGGTGTCAGTGTCAGTGATGTTGCTCGCCGGTTCGGGGTGACGCGCCAGACCGTGCATCGCTGGTTGCGCCAGTACGCGAATGGCGGGCTGGGGGCGTTGGCGGACCGCAGCTCGCGGCCGGGGTCGTGTCCGCATCAAATGGATCCGCGGATCGAGGCGCGGATCGTCGAGTTGCGGCGTGAGCATCTCGGGTGGGGTCCGCGTTCGATCGAGACGCAGTTGCGTCGTGAGGGTGTGGTGCCCTTGCCGGGTCGGTCGTCGATCTATCGAGCACTGATTCGCCACAAGCTGATCGATCCGGCGCGTCGTCGCCGGCGGCGTGAGGATTACAAGCGGTGGGAGCGATCCAAGGCGATGGAGTTGTGGCAGATGGACGTGATGGGCGGCGTCTATCTCACCGATGGGACCGAGTTGAAAGCGGTCACCGGGATCGACGATCACTCCCGGTTCTGTGTCTGCGCCCGCCTCGTTCATCGAGCGACGGCCAAGCCGGTGTGCACGGCGTTGGCGGAGGCGATGCGCACTCATGGTGTCCCGGCGGGGGTGCTGACCGACAACGGCAAGGTGTTCACCGGCAAGTTCGGGCCAGGTAAGGGGCTGGTGTTGTTCGATCGGATCTGTCACGAGAACGGGATCAAGCACTTGTTGACCAAGCCGTTCTCGCCGACCACGACCGGCAAGATCGAACGGCTCCACAAGACGATGCGATCCGAACACTTCCGA
>JAYUFA010000466.1:0-9960 GCA_043738925.1 Actinomycetota bacterium | reverse complement strand
TAGTTCCTCAATGCGACCCGGTCGGTCCCGTGGGTACGGTCGCCTTGACGGTTCCTGGTCCGGCACTCGCGCCAGATTGGCCAGTGCCGCCCGAGGCGCCGCTGGCGGCCAGCGTCGTCGATGACCCGGTTGGTAACCGCACCAGCTCGCGGAAGTCGTCGGGAACGACCGGCTCGTGCGTCAGCGAGCCGTTTCCCTTGGGAACGTCGATCGACACGTTCGCCATCGTGAACTGCACCCGGGACACGTCGGCACGATCGGTGAGCGTCAAGGTGATCTGACCAATAGCCAGCGTCTGATCAGGCCCGCGTATGTCGGCGAACGATCGCGCCAGGTCAACCTGGGCAACGAACCCGTTCACACGTACCGAAACCACCGATGAGGTGGCCAACGCGCTGCGATAGCCGGTGCTGATCTCAAACGACGACGGCCCTTGCGACAGGCTGTCGACCACCACCATCAGCGTGGGCACACCCACCGCCGTGCGCGACACCTCGAACAGCGCTCCGGCACGAATGAAGAAGAGCCGGTAGTTGGTGAGCGGAGCGAGCGTGGTTGTGGTGCCGCTCACTGATGTGGTGGGCGCGAACGAACGGTCGATGATCCCCGACGGCACCTCGTCGTCGCGAAACACATGAGCGCTCGACTCCACGCCCACCCCACAGGCCGTGACAAGACCGGCGACGACGAGCGCCATGCACGCGATGCGCACACGCTGCCGGCGAACGATGCCTCGATTCATCGTCCGGCCACGATCGGTAGTCGCAGCACAAACGCGCTGCCGTGGGGCACGACCGAGTCGACGCGCACCGTGCCCCCGTGCAGGCGCGCGTGCTCGGTAACGAGCGAGAGGCCCAGTCCAGTTCCGCGCGAACCACTGTGCCGTGTGCTCGACCCGCGCCAGAACCGCTCGAAGATCAACAGACGTTCCGAGTCGCGAATGCCGAGCCCTGAGTCGACCACGGCGATCTCGACCGCATCACCGTCTATGTCAAGGACCACTTCGCGGAGTCCCCCGGCGTGCACGCGGGCGTTCTCCACGAGGTTGACGAGCATGCGCTCTACTCTGCGCTTGTCGACGAGTATCGGGCCTGATGGTGCCTTCGCCACACGCACGGGCGCCGGGTCGAGAGCGCGCACGGTGTCGCGAACGAACGACTCGAGATCGACCAGCTCAAGTGCCAGGGTGTTGGCACCGGCGTCGTAGCGCGAGATCTCGAGCAGGTCGAGTACGAGACGCTCGAAGTAGGCCAGTTGGTTCTCGAGCACGTCGATAGCGGCACGTGTGCGAGGCGGCAGATCGTCCTCACGCGAGCGCAATACCTGCACCGCCGTCGCGAGCGCGGTCAAGGGCGTTCGCAGCTCATGGCTGACATCGGAACTGAACCGTGCCTCGCGTTCGATACGACGCTGGAGCGCGTCGGCCATGGCGTTGAACGATTCGACGAGCGGCTCGAGGTCACGGTCACCGTCGGCTTGCAGACGCGTGCCGAGTGCACCACTCGCGATATGGCCGCTTGCCCGCGACACCTTCTGCAACGGGCTGAGCACCAAGCGGCTGGCGTACCAACCACCCGCAGCGCCGAGACCCGTGGTGACGATGCTCGCCACGAGCAACGCCGTCACGATCGCGCGAAGCGTGTCTTGCAACTCGTGCATGGAGAACGACTCGAAATAGAGCGCACCCGAACGAGTGAGGGGCGAGCCGACAACCACCTGCGTGAGCCCTCGCGTCGTGACACGTTGACGCCCGGCCGCACCCGACTCGACCGTCTGGCGTAAGGACTCCGGTAGTGAGTCGGGGCCGCCGCCCACCGTTGAGGCGTACCAAACATTCTCGACGCGGATCAGCACGCGTGAACCGGGCTCTTGCGGCAACTGCGCGAGGAGACGACTCGGGTCAACGTCCTCGACCGTCAACGCATCGTTCGCGAGGCGGGCGTTCACGAACGCCTGGCGCGTGACGAGGCCCTCACGCTGATCGACGAGGAACTGCCGCGCCCGTTGGTACGTCACCGCGGACAGAACTGCGGTGAGGCTGAGGCTGGCCAGAGCGAACGCGACGACGATGCGCGCGCGCAGCCCGACGAGGCGATGTCGCCTCGGGCGCCTCGTCTGGAGCGATCTCAGCGCGGCACCATCTTGTAGCCGAACCCTCGCACCGTGATGATGAGCGTGGGGTTGGAAGGATCGGGCTCAATCTTGTTGCGAATGCGACTGACGTGCGAGTCGACGAGTCGACCGTCGCCGAGGTACTCGTAGCCCCATACGCGCGACAGCAGCACATCACGCGTCATCACCTGACCGGCGTTCTGCGCGAGGTCCAACAGCAGCAGATACTCCGTCTTGGTGAGGTCGACTTCGGTTCCCGAGCGCAAGACGACACCTTCGGTCGGGCGAATCTCGACCTCGCCGTAGTGATACGAGGTGGGCTCCGCTCCCGAGTGCAACGCGCGCCGCAACGCGGCACGGACGCGCGCCAACAGCTCACGCGGCACGAACGGTTTGGTGATGTAGTCATCGGCACCGAGTTCGAGCGCGGCGACCACGTCGTGGGTATCGATCTGAGCGGTCACCACGATGATCGGCACCTGACTGTTCGAGCGCACGACGCGCACCAGGTCGAGGCCGCTCTGACCCGGCAGCTTCAGATCGACGAGCAACAGATCGGGCCGCTCGGATTCGACTCGTTCGAGTGCGCGCTCCGCGTCGCCGGCTTCAAGCACGCGATAGTTCTCGTCTTCGAGGAGCAAACGCAGCATCGCGCGCACGTCGGGGTCATCCTCAACAAGGAGCACGCAGGTCGACACGCCGTGATCCTGCCATCGCGCGCCGCCCTCCGCACGCCGAGGTTCCAAAACACACAACCACAACACAGGCGGAACACTCCCAGCACGAGCATGCCCGATGATGACCTTGCCTCATTGAGGCCCTCCCGTGGTAACGCCGGCTCGGATGACGGGGTACACGAGTCCGAGTCGGCGTTCGGGGGTGGCCTACCGCCCCGAACGCCGGGCCTCACGCCGTGCGGGCGATGACGCGACTGCTTTGAGCGTCGCGTACCAGGAACACCAGCGCGCACCATACGCACGCCATGCCGACCCAACGTGCGGGCGACACATACTCGTGCAGCGCAAGCACACCACACAGCAACTGCAGTGTGGGCGTGAGATATTGCAAGAGGCCCATCGTTGACAACGGCACACGCCGCGCTGCCACGCCGAAGAGCACGAGTGGCAGCGCCGTGACCGCGCCCAACACGACGAGTAACGCCTGCGTTGACGTATCGGCGTGCGGCGTGTCGAGGCCGTAGCGCGTGGCCACGAAGATGAGTCCTACAACGCCGATCGGTGCCATACACAGCGTCTCGACGGCGAGCGCGGGAACTGCGTCGAGCCCGGCCGTCTTCTTCAGATAGCCGTAGAGCGCGAAGGTGATCGCAAGTGAGATGGCGATCCACGGGAAACGGCCGTACGCGGCAGTGAGCACAACGACCGACAACCCGCCGAACACGAGCGCGACCTTCTGCAACGGGCGCAGACGTTCTTGAAGCAGCGCGACACCGAGCGCGACCGTGACCAGTGGATTGATGAAGTAGCCGATCGCCGCATCGACCACATGATCGGTTGACACGGCCCATACGTAGATGAGCCAGTTTGTCGTCACCATGAGCCCGGCGAGCCCGACACGGATCAGCAAGGCAGGGCTGCGGACCGAGGCAATAGCTGCACGAGCGCGGCCACGCGCCGCGAGCACGGTCCAAACCAGCACGCACGTCGTGAGAACGCGCAACGACGCGATCTCTACCGGGCGCACCTGATTGAGGCGATGGAAATACAACGGGAACAGGCCCCATATCGCGTAGGCCGCAGCGCCCGAAAGTGTGCCCCGACGTACGTCGTGAGCGCTGACCGACCGCGTGCCCCGCGAGATCGTCGTGCGCGCCACGTGGCGAACCGTAGCAATTGCGCCGCGATTTCATGCGTGATTTCGGACGACGCGCCGGCCACCTTCGTCGGGCAATCGCTGTTTTCAGCGCGATCTGGCAGCATGTCAGCCACGATGCGGACAAGCTCCGCGGATCGAGGAGGATGCGTCGCGGTGGCGACCAATAAGTTCGCTGCGCCATGCGCCGTGTGCGATACGACGGTCGAGCCGGGTGCCGGGATGGTCTCCGGCGAGGTCGGTTCGCGCTCGATCACGCACGCCGATTGCGCAGCGACCGAGCGTCGCCGTTCATTCACCGTGCGCCATGCACAATCCATCGACGCACCGACGTTCATCGCGATGGAGGCCGAACGCGATCACATACGCCGTTTCGCAGCAATCGCATCGGTCGCCGCTGGCGTTGTCGGTGCCGTGGCGTTGTCGGCAGTGCTGCTACGCGACGGCGGTGACGGATCATCTCGATCCACACGTGAAGTGCCGGGAGCAACGACCACGATCGTCGTGCAAGTAGCCGGCGTGGTCGAGACTCGTACGACTGAATCCAGCGCGTCGTCGAGTAGTGCTCCCCCGCCGAGCGTCGAAATCATCGATGCGGCCCGGGCCACGCACGCAGCATCACCCGACAGCAGCACGGGCGACACCGCCCCTGATGCCGACACGCGCACCGCAACGTCGCCCACCACGACGAGCGGGCGTGGCATCACCGGCTAGGTACTCGGAGGCTCAGCGGAAAGGCGAGGCGTCGCTGGCGTTCCGGCCGGGTTGCTCGCGGGCCTTCAGACCGGATTTCATGTCGGCAAGACCCATGAGAATGGGTTGACCCGTGATGCTGATTGCATTGCCGTGACCGGTGTGGTGGATGTCGAAGACCGATTGCAGCGCCGCGTAGTAGCCCTGCACGTCGAGTGTTTGGTTCACCGCGCGCTTGGCCTGCGCGAGCCCGAACGGATCGTGCTGCGCAATCTGTGCGGCGAGTTCAGCCGCGGCGTCCCACAGCTGGTCGCGCGGCACGACATCGCGTACGAGGCCGATGGCCTTCGCCTCAAGCGCGTCGATGGCGCGCTGCGTGAATAGCATGTCCTTGGCTCGACGGGCGCCGAGTTCCCATGTGTGGCCGTGGTACTCGACGCCGGCGATGGCCATCATCACCACCGGATCCTCGAATCGAGCATCGTCCGCGGCGATGATCAGATCCATCGGCCAGATCAGGTTGAGCGCGCCGGCTATCGAGCGGCCCTGCACCGCGGCGATCGTGGGTTTGGGGATGTTGCGCCAATGCCACGAGTAGCCGAAATACTTGCGCGCCTCCCATCGATACAACTTCGAAAGCACGTAGTGCCCGTCGGGCTCCGCGAGCGAAACCTGATCGACGTGACCCACCTGTAGGTCGTGGCCCGCCGAGAAGTGCTTACCCTCGCCGCGCAGCACGATCACTCGGACGCTGTCGTCGTACTCGGCGGTTGTAAAGCAGGCCTCGAGCTCGTCGAGCATCCGCTCGTTCTGCGAGTTCGCCTTGTCGGCCCTGGCCAACGTGATCGTGGCGACACGATCAACCTGCTCGTACCGGACGTACTTCAATTCCGCGAGATCCATCGAGTGCCTCCGAGTGTCCGCCCATCCTGCCTCATCAAGAAGAGAAGTGTTCGAGCGGGCATTGGCGTCCACTACGTTGGCGATCGTGACGGACATCGCGGCCATCGTGCGCTCCTTGACGGTCGAGCAGAAGGCGTCGCTCACCGCGGGGACCGACTTCTGGAACGTCGCGGGCATCGCCTCGTGCGGCATTCCAGCGATGCGGGTTACCGACGGTCCGAATGGTGCACGCGGATCGGCGCTGCTCGGCGGCGGGCTGGTGTCGTCCGCCTGCGTGCCGTGCGGCTCGGCGCTCGGTGCCACCTGGGACCCTGCGCTGATCGAGGACATCGGCGCACTCGTCGGTGACGAGGCACGCACCAAGGGTTGCCGATTCCTTCTCGGACCGACGATCAACCTGCATCGGTCGCCGATCGCAGGCCGGAACTTCGAGTGCTACTCCGAGGACCCGCTGCTGTCGGGGCGCATCGCAGCAGCATTTGTCCGCGGTGTGCAATCACGCGGAGTCGCGGCCACCGTCAAGCACTTCGTTGGCAACGAGGCCGAGTTCGAGCGCAACAGCATCAGCTCGGACATCGACGAGCGCACCTTGCGCGAGCTCTATCTGCGGCCGTTCGAGATCGCCGTGGGCGAAGGTGGCGTGCTCGCAGTGATGACGGCGTACAACCGTCTGAACGGCAAGTTCTGCACCGAGCAGCGCAGCTTGCTCACCGACATGTTGCGCGATCAATGGGGCTTCGACGGCATCGTCATGACCGACTGGTTCGGCGTGGCCGGCACCGTCGCATCGTCTGATGCCGGGCTTGATCTCGAGATGCCAGGGCCAGCGCGCGCGTTCGGCACCGCGCTGGCCGAAGCAGTGCGCGACGGCCGCGTGCCCGAAGCCACCCTTGACGCGATGGTGATGCGTTGGCTCAGCGTCATCGACCGACTCGACGCGTGGAACGATCCCCCACCGATCGAAACATCCATCGATCGACCCGAGCATCGAGCGCTCGCGCGCCGGGCCGCCACCGACTCGATCGTGCTTTTGCACAACAACGGCATCCTTCCGATTGACGACAACGGCACGTCGACCATCGCGTTGATCGGGCCCATGGCGAGTGTTGCGCATGTCATGGGTGGCGGCTCGGCACAGCTGACCCCGCACTATCGCATGACGCCAGCCGAGGTGCTCGGCGATCGGCTTGGGCACCGTCTGACAATGGCGCACGGCTGCACCATCGATCGATCGGCCCGGGCGGCCGAGGGTCGCCAGTTGCGCACCGCCACCGGAGAGTTCGGCGTGACCGTCGACTTCTTCGCGAACCAACACTGGCAAGGCGAGGCGGCCTATACGACGGTACGGCCAAGCACGCGGTTGTTGTTCTTCGACGATCCCGTTCCCGGCATCAACGGCAACGAGTTCTCGTTTCGCGCGACGACAACCTTCACCGCGAACGCCGACGGTGTGCATCACCTCGCGCTCACGCAACTGGGTCGTGCACGCGTCCTCGTCGATGGTCACGTGGTCATCGATGGCATCACGGACCCGCCGCCGGCCGGTGACGAGTTTTTCGGGTTGGCGGGTCGCGAAATGCGAGCGCCCGTACCTATGCAGCGAGGCCAGTCGGTCGAGTTGACGATCGAATCGAGCACGATCGGCGCGGCGTTCTTCTACGGCGTAAAGCTCGGAGTCGTTGCCCCCGCGACCGGCCATGACATCGACGATGCCGTCGCGGCAGCCGTGGCTGCGGACATTGCCGTGGTAATGGTTGGCACTAGCGACGAATGGGAATCCGAGGGTCACGACCGCTCCGAGATGGATCTACCGGGCGATCAAGACGAGCTTGTGCGGCGGATTGCCGCGGCCAATCCGAACACAGTCGTCGTCGTCAACGCGGGTGCGCCCGTAACCATGCCGTGGGCCGACGAGGTCGCGGCGGTTCTGTACGTGTGGTTGGGCGGTCAGGAAATGGCTGGCGCGATCGACGCCGTGCTGTTCGGCGACGCCGAGCCGGCCGGCCGCCTTCCCGTCACGATGCCGCTCGAACTCGAACACAACCCGACGTTTGGCACCTTCCCCGGCGAGAACGATCACTTGCGCTACGGCGAAGGGCTGCTCATGGGGTATCGCCACTACGACACCCGACACCTTCCGACGCGCTTCCCGTTCGGCCACGGTGGCTCGTACACGTCGTTCACCTGGAGTGACGCGACGCTGTCGAGCGAAACGTTCGCTATCGGCGATCGTTTGCGGATTACGTTGCCGGTCACGAATACCGGCACGCGGCGCGGTGCGGAGGTGGTGCAGTGCTACGTGCAGCCCGCACGCGGTCCGCTGTATCGCCCGGCCCGCGAGCTCGTTGGCTGGGCCAAGCTCTGGCTCGAACCGGGTGAGACTGCCACAGCCACGATCGAGCTCGACGCAAGATCGTTCGCCCACTGGGATCCGACGAGCAATGAGCGAGCCTTCCTTCGCGAACGCAGCCGCAGTGCACCGCACGCTGTTGCACCGGCGTCGCCGCGCGACACGCCCGGCTGGTGGATCGACGCGGGCACGTACACGATCGAGCTGGCTCGCTCGGTCGTGGATGTGCAGCGCCGGCTGACGATCGACGTTGTCGGCGGGCGCATCGCCGAATCGTGCTAGGCAACACCACCATGACGAGCGCACCTCGGGTGTTGTTGATCGGGGGCACCGGCCCGACGGGGCCGGCCATCGCTCGCGGCCTCGAAGCGCGCGGCCTCGACATCACCGTCTTGCATTCGGGAAACCACGAAGTTCCCGAGGTCGCGCACCTTCGCCATCTGCACGGCGACGTATTCAGTGACGACGGCTTGCGAACCGCGCTTGGCGATGAAACGTTCGACATCGCGATCGCAAGTTACGGACGGCTTCGCTCGATCGCCGACGTGCTCACGGGGCGGGTCGGCCGCTTGTTGTCGATCGGCGGCGTGCCAGTCTATCGGGGCTTCTTCGACCCGGCTGTGCACCAGCCGCCCGGCCTGCCCGTGCCGACGAGCGAGGATGCCGAGCTCGCCAACGAAGCAGACGACGGCAAGAGCTACCGCATCGGCCGCACCGAGCAGATGCTGTTCGACAAACACCCGACGGCCACGCACTTTCGCTATCCATACGTGTACGGCCCGCGGCAACTCGCGCCGCGCGAATGGTGCATCGTGCGGCGGGTGCTCGACAACCGACCGTTCGTCGTGTTGCCCGACGACGGGCTGAGCCTGATCCCGTTCGGCTATGTCGACAATCTCGCGCACGCGATGCTGCTCGCCATCGACCAACCCGAAGCGTCGATGGGCGAAATCTTCAACTGTGGAGATGATGAGAAACTTACGATTCGCCAGGTCGCTGAACTGGTCGCCGACGAACTCGGGTACGAAGGCGAGTTGCTCTCGGTGCCGGCTCAGTTTGCACTGTGCGCGCGGCCGTTGATGATGAATGCGCGCACGACGCATCGCGTGATGGATACCGCGAAGTTGCGTACACGACTTGGCTATCGCGATCCCGTGCCCGCTCGCGAGGCCGTACGACGCGCGGTGCGTTGGCTGGTCGAAAACCCACCGGCGCGCGGCGGCTATGAGGAAACCGCGTTGCAGGATCCGTTCGACTACGAGGCCGAGGACCGGTTGGTCGCGTGGTGGCGCAACGCCATCGCCGACTTCCCCGATCTCGGCTTCGTGGAGCTGCCCGGTTACGGAAAGTCATACGCCGGGCCCGGCACACGCAACGTTCGCGCCGACACGCGCATCTGATACCTCACGTCACCACGGAGCACACATGGTCTTGCAAGGTTGGAGCCTGCCGCTGTCGCCTGGTGGCACCGCGTCACTGGTGCCACCGCCGCCGTGGCACTTCTCGGGCGACGTGATCGGCGTCGACTATTGCGGTGACCCCGACGCGTTCGCCGCCGTGCTTCCCGACGGCATCACCCCCACCGACGATGCGGCGGCCACCTTCGTGTTCATCGACTGGTCGTCCGCGTCCGAGCACGATCCGCGCACCATCGCCAATCCGGCACGCGGCCAGTATCGCGAGGCATACGTTGCGATACACGCGGTTCTCGATCGCCGATCGGTCGCGCGCGTTCCGTACATATGGGTGGACAACGATCTGTCGCTCATGCGCGGCCTCCTTCAGGGCTTCCCGAAGAAGCTCGGCACGATTGCCATGTCACGTGCCGTCGCCGTTGGTCGCGGTGGGCCGCGCGTTGAACACGGCGCCACATTCGCCGGGCATGTCTCGTCACTCGGCCAGCGGTTGGCGCGGGGCAGCGTGACCCTCGACGCACCCGCCGCCGAAGGTTTCGTTCCCAAGGCGATGCGCGTACCTCTCTGGCATACGCGCTACGTGCCCGATCTCGCGGGTGGGCCTCCGCTGGTGCACGACTACGCGCGCAACACGCTCGCCGACTTCGCGTGTGT
>JAYUFA010000465.1:0-26476 GCA_043738925.1 Actinomycetota bacterium | reverse complement strand
CGTCGCGGGCGGTGCCGAACGCAGCAATCGTCGGACTCGGGAGCGAGGGCACAATCTGTGTCTTTTCGTCGGCAACCGCAAACGTGCTCATCGACGTCGTCGGGTACGCGTCGGCGACCGGCGGCACGTATCTCCCCAGCACCCCGACGCGATTGTGGGACAACCGCATCAACGTCTTCAGCGGCGACACCGCGCCGCGCAAATTGGGCCCGGGTTTGTTCTTCAAGTACGGGGTAGGCGGTCCCGCGGGCATCATCGTTGCACTCAATGTCACGGTGATCGATGCCGACGCGGCGGGCTACGCCACGGTCTATCCGTGTGACCAAGGTGTGCCTGCCGCATCCAACCTCAACTACCAAGCGGGCGAGGCAATCGCGAACACCGTTTTGGTGAAGACCGATGCCACCAGTTCGTTCTGCATCTACACGACCGCGCGCATCAACTTCATCTTCGACGCCAACGGCCTCGTCTTCCCCCCCACCGTATGACGCGCGCCCGTTCCGTCATCGCTGCATTCCTCGCGGCATGCGCGCTCGCTGCGTCGCCCACTGCAGCGCAGGCCGATACGTCCCCCGCGAACGCGCCCGCGCCGTTGCCGGCGCCCAGCGGTGACCATACGGGCGGCGTCTCGAAGGTCGTCGGCGGAGATTCCGTGTCGGCGATCACGCTGTCGTTATGCGGCAAGGTGTACGTATACGTGCAGCCGCTGGCGCCGACGTCGGCGGGCTTCGTGAGTCATCTGCCGATGACGGTGTTCGTCAGCGAACCAACACGTGGTTTCGCGCGCCAGCAGATGACGATTTTCAACCCCGGCTCACCAACGCTCGTTACCGGTCAGGCGTCCTACGTGATGTTCACCAGTGCACCCGAGGGGCGCGGCCCTGGTGCTTTGATCGAGCTCTCGTGGTCGGGCGGCGGAACGACGATCCAAACCGACCCCTATCTCGACAATTGTTACGGCGACTTCGTCCCCACGTTGCCGACCCGGCTTCTTGATACGCGCACCGGTGCCGGTCGGTCCACGGCCGGTAAGGTCGCGCCCGGCATCGTCGCGCTCGACGTGTCGGGGCCGGTTGATCGCCGCAGCGAGGGCGTCACTGCCGTCATCTTGAACGTCACCGTCACCAACCCCGAAACCGCCGGTTACGTGACAGTGTTTCCCTGCGGCGACACGCTGCCCACCGCATCGAACCTGAACTTTGCCGCGGGCGAGACCGTGCCCAACCTGGTCGTGGTCGATCTCGTGGGCCGCCAGCCCATCGGCAAGGTGTGCCTTTACAGTTCGGCTGCCACCGATCTTCTCGCCGACCTCACCGGGTACTACCTCGATGACGACCCCACCGTCACCGGGTCACCGGCCGCACTCTTCAAGCCGCTCAATCTGCCCCAGCGTTTGCTCGACACGAGAGCGACAACCACCGTGGCGGGCGGAACCACCATTCGCGTTCCGACCGCGGGCCGATTCGGAATCCCCACCACGGGGGTCAACGCCCTGTCGATGAACATCACCGCCACGCAACCGGCCACCAGCGGCTACCTCACCGTGTATCCGTGCGACACGCAACTGCCCGATGCGTCGAATGTGAACTTCGTCGCGGGACAAACCCGGCCGAACGCGGCCATTGTCGGCACGGGTGCCAACGGTGAAATCTGCGTGTTCGCATCGACCACAACGCACATCCTCGTGGACGTCATCGGGTACTTCGGTGCCCTCGCCGACGGCGTGCCCTACTGGCCGCACGTACCGCTTCGGCGCTGGGATTCGCGCAGCAACCTGAACACCGGTGAGACGTCACCGCGCCGACTCGGAGCCGGAACGAGCTTCACCTACATCACGCCGGGTTACATCGCGGGAGATGTACTCAATCTCAACGTCACGGTCACCGACCCCACGGCGGACGGGTATGTGTCGGTCTACCCGTGTGCGCAGGGCGTACCGGGCTCATCAAACCTCAACTTCACCACTGGGCAGACAGCCGCGAACACGGTGCAAGTGCTCGTTGACCAGAACCGGCGCATCTGCGTGTACACCAGCGCGCCCATCAACTTCATCATCGACCAGAGCGGCACGTTTTTCGCCACGCGTTCGTGAGATGACACGACCGCGACGCGCCGACTTCTCACTGGCCGAGGCGAGGCGCATCGCGCTCAGCGCGCAAGGTTTCGCGACACCACGCCCCAGCGGACGCGTCGACCGCCGCCATGTGCGCCGCGTGTTCGATCACGTCGGGCTCATCCAAATCGACTCGGTGAACGTACTCGTGCGTTCACAAGAGCTGCCGTTGTTCGCGCGTCTCGGCGCGCACCCGCGCGATCTCCTGCCGCGCCTGAGTGCCGACAATGAGCTGTTCGAGTATTGGGGCCACGAGGCATCACTCATCCCGATCGATCTCCAGCCGCTGTTGCGGTGGCGCATGCAACGTGCCGACGAGGGTCACGCGTGGAGCCGGCTGGTCGAACTAAAGCGCGATCGACCCGAGTTCATCGCAGAAATCGTGGCCGCGGTACGCGCCAATGGGCCACTCGCCGCCGGCGCGCTCGACGACGGATCGACACGCGGGGGGCCGTGGTGGGGTTGGAAGGACCACAAGGTTGCGTTGGAGATGTTGTTCTGGTCGGGTGTCGTGTCGGCCCGACGACGCGAGGGAACGTTCGAGCGGATCTACGACCTCACCGAACGCATGCTGCCCGCCGAGGTGTTGGCGCAACCGACACCGACCGAACGCGCCGCACAAAAGGAACTGCTGCGGCGAGCAGTCGGTCACCTAGGTGTTGCTACCGCACGCGACGCTGCTGACTACTTCCGGTTACGCATCGGCGGCGCGCGCCCGCTCCTCGACGAGCTCGTCGCCGAGGGTGCGCTGCGTTCGGCCAACGTCGAGACGTGGACCGATGCCGCATACCTCGACCCCGCCGCGGCACTGCCGCGTCGCATCGACGCCGTGGCCCTGTTGTCGCCGTTCGACTCGTTGGTGTGGGAACGCCAACGCACCGAGCGCCTCTTCAATTTCCGCTATCGACTGGAGATCTATACGCCGTCCCACAAGCGCGTCTACGGCTACTACGTGCTGCCGTTCTTGCTCGGCGAGCACCTTGTCGCGCGCGTCGACCTCAAGGCCGATCGCCAAGCCGGTGTCCTGCGCGTGCACGGCGCGTTCGGCGAACCTGGCCACGTCACGCAACGGACCGCCGAGGCGCTTTCGGGCGAACTCGGTCGGCTGGCCGATTGGCTCGAACTCGATCGTGTGAACGTCAGCGATCCGGCACGCGGCGACCTCGCGCCCTTACTGGCCAATTCGCTGTCCTAGCCAAGGAGCGGTCGAAGCGTCAGTCGGCCACGCGTTGGCATGCCGTGCCGGCCCACATCTGGCGGATCCACGAACGATCGGATGAGCCCGTGGTGATGCCGTCGATGAACGTTCCGCCCTCGGACGTCGTGAACAAACCCGCGGGGTCACCCGGTATTGGGTTCACCACCTTCAGGGCCGAGCCGTACAGCTTGCGCAAGTCAGCGATCGTGGATCCAACGCCGATGCGATCGAGGGTGACGAGGCCATCAGGTGTCTTACCCGGCGAGTCGAGGAACCATTGCTGAAACGTGCGCGAACCTGAGGCCGAACCGATTGCGTTCTTCGTGAACACGACCTCGAGGTCGCCGAACGACACTCGACGCGTCTCGTCACCGGTACACAACGCCACTTGCTTCCAGCCAGAATCGGATCGCGGATCGCCCGCTACCGCGATGAGGCGAGCCAACGTCGTGTCGGCGTCGTCGCCGAAGCGCAGGGTCGACGATGACGACGCGCCGAACTGCAAGATCAAACCGTTGTCCGCCAACGCTACGGGTCCAATGTGTGCCGGGGGAACGATCGTCGTCGTCGTCGAGGTGGTGGCCGTGGGCTTCGTCGTGCTCGTACTGCTGGTCGCCTTCACCGTGGTCGATGTTGAGGTCGACGTGCTGGTCGACGACGTGGTCGACGACGATGTCGTGGACGACGAGGTGGTCGTCGACACACTGGCGCTCGCGCCGGTTGCACCTCCCGCACTCACGCTCGACGATCCGCCGTCACGCATGACGAGCAGCACGATGAGCACAACGAGCGCTGCAACGAGCGCACCGCCAACCAGCACGAACGGCAGCCGGTTCGACCTGCCGTCGCCGCCCGACGCGTCGCTGCCACCACCACTGAAACTACCGCCGCCTCCGCCGCCGCCGCCACGGCCGTTACCGGGACTGCCGCCTGCCCCGCCACCACCGACCGCATGCGACGCCGACGGATCGGTCGCGTCGAACACGCTTGTCGGCGCCGACGTGGCCAGCGGCGCGGCCGGCCGCACGAGACGAGCGGGCCGCTGGGCGCTCGCCGCGCCCGAGGAAGATCGCGTCCGCGTGGCCGCGAGCACCGCCGCGCCGAGTGCGGCAGCTTGTTCGGGGAGATGACGAGCATTGTCGGGAGCGCGCTCGACCGCGCGCTCCGAGGTCACCGTGACGACATCGCTCAAGCCGGCTTGCGCCGCCGCTGCCACGAGCGCTGCGCGCATGGTGGGCGTCCATGAGGTCGGCAGCGCCACCACCGCGTTGGCAACCTGCTCGCCATCGGCTTGGGCCTCGGCGCGCGCGACGACATACGCGAGTACGTGCGCGAACAGCGTCTCGGTGGTCACCGCGTAGCCGTTCACGACCATGCTCTTCGCGTCGCCCAGACGCGCCGCTAACCCGGTGACAAGCCCAGCCGGATCGGTTGCCGCAGCGACGACCGCGTCCTCGCCGCTGCGGATGACACCGTCGCGGCCCACGTGGACGCGCAGCACCGCGTGGCGCGCGCTTGCGAACGACACCATGCGCAGCGTGGTCGCGCGCTCGTATGCCGCACTCATGCGGTCCTCGCCGAGCTCGATGCCCAGATTGATGCTCATGAAACGCCCACTCCACCGCGGCCGCGGGAACGACGTTCCCGAATCACACCGGCGGAGACGCTACTGCTTTGCCCGCGGGGTACGTTCGCGCGAGTTGCTCAGCCGTCGGCCTCACTCGACGAGCAGCCTCGGTCGGTAGCAGCGCCGAAATCGCGTGCAAGACGGCGCTCAGGTCGGCGGACGTCGAGCTACCGCGGAGCGACACCGGTGCGCCGACTCGTATCCGAACGACCGGCGGGTGCAAGACGTTGAGGAAGTTCGGCAGCTTCGCCGACCGAGGCCAAACGTGCTCGGTGCCCCACAGCCCAATCGGTATGACGGGCGCGCCGGTTGCGTGAGCGAGACGCACAACGCCCGTCTTGGCGTGAAGCTCGGGATCGAAGAAAGCCTCGCCACGCGGGATGGTGCCTTGAGGAAGGATCACGACGATCTCACCTGCGTCCAATGCCCGCGCCGCGGCATCGAGCGGCTTGCCCGAACCCGAACCTCGGTCGACCGAGATCGCGCCGAATGCCCGGGCGAGCTGACCAACGATCGGTGCATCGAACAGCTCCTTCTTCGCAAGGAACCGAACGGGGCGCCCGAGCCTCGCCAGCGCAAATCCAAGGGCCATCGGATCGAAGTAGCTGCGGTGATTCGCCGCGATGATCGCCGGTCCCTCGGTGGGTACGTAGTCGAGGCCGCCGATGTCGAACCGGCAATACGGCACCAGTTCCGGCCGCACGACCTTCAGCAGCAAGCGCTGCGGTTCAAAGCCGGCAAACTTGGGAACGCCATCGGGAACGTCGAGCCAGACCAGTGGCCAACGCCTCAGCGTCGCGAGAGCGAACAGCCGCGGATCGGGATTGACCGCAATGGGATGCCCCACGGCTCCGAGGAGTGGCTGGTCATAGAAGCTGTCGGAATACGCGTAGCACTCCGCCAGGTCGACGCCGTTGTGCGATGACCATTCCCGCACGGCTTCGAGCTTTCCCTTGCCCCAGACGTAGGGGCCGTCGATCGTGCCGTCGAGGCGCCCATCGCCACCGCGCCCGTAGTGCGTCGACACGACCGCGTCGAACCCGAGCGCCTCGCCCAACGGCTCGGCAAGCTCGGCAGGGCTGGTGGTGGCCATGACGATGCGGCGCCCGGCGCGACGGTGCTCGTCGATCACCACGCGAGCGAACGGCTGCACGATGTCAACCAACTCGGCGGCCGCTTCGCGTCCGGCGCGCTCGACCAGCGCCGGGTCCCATCCCTTGGTCAACCGCACGCCTTGGCGGGCAAGCAACATCGTCGGCAACGTCTCACCAATGGCGTCGAAGAGTCCGAACAGCAGGCCTTCGCCCGGCACGCCACAGTTGGGCAGCACCCCAGCGCGTCGCAACGCGGCGGACAGGGCCGGACCGCTCGCCCCAGGCAACAGGGTGCGGTCGAGGTCGAAGAACGCCGCCCCGGGCGCCTGCGCCACGGCTTTTTCGGGCCGGGCAGTTTGGGGTCGCGCCTTGGGCTTGGCTTTGGTTGCCGCGCTGCGATCTCGCTCGGCCGGGCGGGCGGGCGTGGACTTGGACTTCGTCGCGGCCATGGCCTCAGGATACTCCCTGTACAGACGGCAAAAATGGGAGAAGGAGCCGAGGGGGATCGGCTCCTTCTCACGGCCTCACGAGTATCGACGGGGGGGTGTCGATACTCGGGCTGGTCGTCGGATCTTCGCGATGGGGGGTTGCGATTCGTTGACCCGACGTCTTGAGAAGATTGTGCAGCTTTTCACGTGATCTGTCCAGTAGTTTGTGGCGATAGGTGGCATCCTTTCCAGCGATGGATCTTCGCCAGATACGCGCCCTCATTGCGGTTGCCGACCACCAGAGCTTTTCGGCGGCGGCCCGATCGCTGCACACCGTGCAATCGAACGTGTCGACCCACATAGCCAGGCTCGAGCGTGAGCTCCGCACGAGCCTGGTCGACCGTGCCACCGGCAAGCTCACGCAGGAAGGCGCGGCGGTCGTCGCCCGCGCTCGACGCATCGAGGACGAACTCGACGCCATCACCGCCGACATAGCCTCGATGGTCGGCGAGATCGCCGGTACGGTGCGTATCGGCGTCATCGGTACCACGGCTCGTTGGTTCGTCCCGGCTCTGCTCGACCGAGCAGAGTCGCGCTACCCCAAGCTCCGCCTGATCATCGTCGACGCCACCACCACATCACTCGTACCGCAAGTGGTCGAGGGACGCCTCGATGCGGCGCTGGTCAACCTTCCCGTGTCGAACCCCGATATCGACACCGAGCCGATGTTCGAAGAAGACCGCGTCGTCGTCGCGCCACTCAGTCACCCACTGGCCGGGTACGCGTCGATCACGCTGGCGCAGCTCGCCGAGTTCCCACTCTTGTTGCCACCGCGCGGCACGAACTTCCGAGACGTGGTCGATACCGAGGCTGCCGCACGGGGCATCGAGCTGAAGACCCGCGCCGAGGTCGATGGCGTAAGACTGCTGGCGAGCCTCGCCTTCCAGGGCTTCGGCGCTGCGCTCCTGCCCGCCTCCGCGGCGCCCAGCCATCTGCAATCGGGCACGTGGAAACGCGTGCCCGTCACCGATCTCACCCGGCGCTCGGTCGGACTCGTCACCAATCGACGCAGATCGCCCGCCGCGCCGGCCCGTGAGGCACGCCGGATGATCCGCGAAACGATCGCCGAAGTAGGCCCACTCCAGGCCGGGTTGTATCCCTTCGACGAAGCAGGGTCGCTCGGCGCGCTGTGACAGAGTGGTCGTCGTCATGAACGAAGGATCGCTTGATCTTCGCGCCGGTACGCAAGGCTCGGTGCGCACGCGCGCCGAGTACCTCGGCGACCAGCTCGTCATGTCCTTCATCATCGATGCTGAGCAGAATCAGGGCGCGCTGTCACCCCAAGACGGCGAAAGCATCGCGTTCGCCGCCTTCACCGCGCTCGAAAAACGAATACCGCTCGTTGGCTACGTCGCATCGAGCGGCGCCGACATCCTGGCCGGAATCGGCGCTGCCCACGGTTGGGGCACTGCGGCACGCGCACTCGTGCGATGTTCCGGTGTCGTTCCGGTGATCATTGTGGTCACCGGACCAGCCGTGTCGGGGCCCGCGCTGTTCCTCGGCATCGCTGACATCGTGATCATGATCGATGACAGCTACGCGTTCGTCAGTGGTCCGCACATGGTTCGCCAGTTCACCGGTGAGGACCTCACGAACGCCACGCTCGGCGGTCCCGCGATGCACGCGCGAACATCGGGCGTGGCCAGCCTCACCGCGCGCGACCTCGGCGACGCCCGACTCATGGTCACCGATATCTTGCGCTACCTCCCCCCGCACACCGGTGTCGAGGCTCGCACCATGGCCTCGAGCGACCCGGCCGACCGGCCGAACCCCGAGCTGCTCGACATCATCCCCGAGTCGGCCACCGGCAGCTACGACGTGCGCGACATCATCCGTTGCATCGTCGACGACGGCGAGCTACTCGAACTCAAAGCGGCTTGGGCCACCAACCTGGTCACCGCCTTCGCATCGGTCGATGGGCGCCCCATCGGCATTGTCGCCAACCAGCCGCAGTCCCTCGCGGGCACCCTCGACATTTCCGCATCGCAAAAGGGTGGGCGCTTCGTCGCGATGTGCGACGCGTTCAATCTGCCGCTGCTGACGCTTGTCGACACGTCGGGGTTTTACCCCGGCAAGGATCTCGAATGGCGAGGCATGATCCGCTACGGCGCACAAATGGCGTTCGCCTACGCACGCGCCACCGTGCCGCGTGTGATGGTCACGCTGCGCAAGTCGTACGGCGGCGCGTACATCGTCATGGATTCCAAGAACATGGGCAACGATCTGGCGCTCGCGTGGCCCACGGCCGAGATCGCTGTGATGGGCGCGAAGGGCGCAGTCGAGATCCTGTATCGACGAGCCAGCGTCGAAGCGCGTGCCGCCCTCGAGCGTGCGTACGAAGAGCGCTTGCTCAACCCCTACATCGCCGCCGAGCGCGGATCGATCGACGCGATCATCGACCCGACCCACACCCGGCGACTCGTCGCTGCCTGCTTCGACATCCTCGCCTCCAAGCGCGAGCGCCTTCCGCAACGCCGCCACGACAACTCGCCGCTGTAGCCCAACCTCACGTTCAGCCGGGTTCATGAACGGTTCACATCCGAGAACTGTGATCAGAGCGGCGAGCAGCGATACGATCGCCTGGGTTTCGACCCAGTTCGTCAACACCGCGCACTTCGAGCCGTCGGCCACGAAGCGCTGCCGAAAGGGCACGAGGGAACTCCATTGGCCGAGAGCGTCACGATTACCGACAACCGCACCGGGCAGTCCGTGGAGGTTCCCATCGTCAACGGTGGAGTCGACGCCGCGCAGTGGGCCAAATTGCTCCCGGGCGTGTGGTTTTACGACCCGAGTTTCGGCACCACCGCCGCCGCGTCGTCGGCCATCACCTATCTCGACGGCGAAGAGGGCGTGCTGCGGTACCGCGGCTACCCCATCGAGCAACTCGCCGAGAAGTCGACCTACCTCGAGGTCGCGTACCTTCTGATCCACGGTGAGCTGCCCACGCCGCAGGAGTACGCCGACTGGACCCATCAGATCACCACGCACACCTACATCCATGAGCATGTGCGCAAGCGGTTCCTCGAAGGCTTCCACTACGACGCACATCCGATGGGCATTCTCACGTCGTCGATTGCGGCGTTGTCCACCTTCTACCCCGAGGCCAAGGACATCGATGATCCGGCGAATCGCATGCGCCAGATCATCCGTCTCATAGCGAAGCTCCCCACGCTCGCCGCGGGCGCGCATCGCTACAGCGTCGGTATGCCGTTCGTCTATCCCGACAACAACCTTGACTTCGCGACCAACTTTTTGTCGATGATGTTTCGCGTCGCCGAGCCCACGTTCTCGTGCGACCCGCGGTTGTCACGCGCGCTCGACGTGTTGTTCATCCTGCACGCGGACCATGAGCAGAACTGTTCGACCACGGCCGCGCGCGTTGTCGGTTCGTCTCAGGCGGACCCGTATTCGGCCATGGCCGCAGCGTGTGCCGCGCTCTACGGCCCGTTGCACGGCGGTGCAAACGAAGCCGTGCTGCGCATGCTGACCGAAATCGGAAGTTACGAGAACATCGACGATTTCATTACCAGCGTCAAGGCCGGCAAGGGCCGACTCATGGGCTTCGGTCACCGCGTCTACAAGAGCTACGACCCGCGCGCGAAGATCATCAAGCAAGCCGCGTACGACGTCTTCGACGTCACCGGCAAAAACCCGTTGCTCGACATCGCGCTGAAGCTCGAGGAGACGGCGTTGAACGACCCGTACTTCGTTGACCGCAAGCTCTATCCGAACGTCGACTTCTACTCGGGCCTCATCTATCAAGCGATGGGGTTCCCGGTCGAGATGTTCACCGTGCTCTTCGCGATCCCGCGCGTGTCCGGCTGGTTGTCACATTGGCAGGAGATGCTCGAGCAGAACTCGCGCATAGCGCGTCCGCGCCAGCTCTACACCGGCGTCGACGAGCGCGACTACGTCACGATGGGTGAGCGGTAGCGCACGCGGTTACACGTCCAGAACGATCTTGCCGAAGGTCGCGTTCGCTTCAAGCATCGCGTGTGCCGCTGGCGCGTCTTCGAGCGCGAAACGAGCGTCGATCACCGGACGGAACACGCCGGAGGCGAAGCCGGGTAGCACCTCACGCGCGAACCTCTGCGTGATCGCGATCTTCTCGTCGATCGGGCGCGGGCGCAGCACGGTGCCCATGAGCGTGAGGCGCTTGCCCATCAATGCCCCGAGGTTGATCGCGGCCCGCGCGCTTTCCATCACACCGACTTGAATGATGCGTCCGCGGGGCGCAGCCGCGTCGACGTTTCGTGCGAGGTACTCACCGCCGATGACGTCGAGGATCACGTCGACCCCTCGACCATCGGTTTCCGCGCGACAGGCCGCAACGAAGTCATCGCGCGTGTAGTCCACCGCCACGTCCGCGCCGAGCGCGAGACAGCGATCGACCTTGCGCTTCGAGGTGGTCACGATCACGCGCGCACCGGCCGCCTTGGCGATCTGGATCGCTGCGGTACCGACACCTGAAGCGCCCGCGTGAACCAGCGCTGTGTCACCCGGACGCAAGCCGCCTTGCACGACCAGCGCATCGAACGCGGTGATCCACACCTCGGGAATCGCCGCGGCGTCAGCCACCGGGGTCGATGCGGGCACCACCATCACTTGACGCTCGTGCACCGCCACGCGTGAGGCATAGCCGCCACCGGTGACGATGCCCATCACGGCATCGCCGATCGTTACAGCACCGACGCGCTCGCCGATCGCGGCAACGTGGCCGGCAAATTCGAGGCCGGGAATGTCGTACTGCGGCGCCCGACCGGGATAGGGATACAGGCCGAGCCGCTGGAGCACATCGGCTCGATTGACCGCCGACGCGATGACGTCGACAAGTACCTCGTCAGGCCCGATGGCGGGGTCGGGCACCTCGCGCAGCCGCAGCACCTCGGGACCGCCGTGGGCATCGAGAACGATCGCGCGCATGACGCCAAACCTACCCGTCGCCCACGGTCGAGGGCGGCCGCAAGATCGGCATGGCGCGAACCGTCTTGATAGGGCGGACGGTTCAATTCGGCGGCCGGAAGACCCACATTGCTTGACCCAGCGCGCGGGCAATACCACTCTGAGAGGTATTCCCCCCGAACCTCACGTCAGGTGTTCACTATGCGTAGATGGCGAATCGCTGCAGTCTTGGTTGTGGCCCTTGCGGGTTCAACGCTGGCTACTGCCTCTCCGGCAACGTCGGAGCCGGCGACCGCGACCTCACGCTTCGTAAAGGTCGACCCAACGCGGGTACTCGATACCCGTGTCGGCCTCGGAGCCCCAAAAGGCGCGGTCGCGCCAGGCGGGTCCATTGATCTGGCGGCCGAATGGGCCGCACCGGTGCCCGCAGCGGACGTAACCGCAGTGGTGCTCAACGTGACGGCCGTGGATGCGACCGGCCCCGGCTTCGTTCAGGTGTACCCCGCTGGGCGCGACGTCAAGGGCAAGTCGTCGAACCTCAACATCGAATCGGCCGGCCAAACCATTGCGAACCTCGTGGTCGTTCCTGTGGGCGACGACGGCAAGGTCACGTTGTTCTCCCAAGGCGGCTCGCAGCTCGTCGCCGACGTGTTCGGGTTCTTCGCCACCGCATCATCGGCCACCGATGGCCGCTACATGCCATTGCAACCAAGCCGGTTGCTCGACACGCGTCTACAGGCCCCCGGCAAGCTGCCCTCAGGCGGCTCAGTCAAAGTTGCCGTACGCGGCAACGGTGGCGTACCTGCGTCTGGCGCGGGCGCAGTAGTGCTCAACGTGACCGCGGTCGATGCCACGAATGCCGGCTTCGTGCAGGTCATCCCGACCGGCGGATCGACCGGTATCGCCATGTCATCGAACCTCAACGTGGGCCGCGACCACCAGACCATCCCCAACCTCGTGATCGTTCCGATCGGCGCTGACGGATCAGTCACGGTGTACTCGCAGTCAGGTACCCACCTCATCGTCGACGTGCTCGGCTACTTCAGCGACACCACCGTCGCCGCCGGTGCCGACGGCCTCTTCGTACCGGTAACGCCGGGACGCGTGCTCGACACCCGTGGCGCGACGAAGCCCGCCGCTGGTGTCCACACGATCCTGTCGCCGCTTGGTCTGGCGTCGATTCCCACCCGTGACGTGGCCGCTGTGTTCGGCAACGTCACGGCCACGCAGGCGGCCACCGGCTGGGTCCAGGTGCTGCCCGGCGACTCGTCGGCCACCGAGACCGGTCGGTACTCGAACGTCAACGTCGACCACGACAACGAGACCATTCCGAACGCGGCCGTCGCCAACCTCGGAACGGGCGGAACAATCGATCTGTACACGTCGTCGTCGTCGCATCTGCTCTTCGATGTTGCCGGTTACTTCACCACCGCACCCGCACCGATCGTGCCTGCCGCGCTATCCGTCGCAATCGATTCACCTGCTGCCGGCGTCGTGTCGGGCAACCTCTCAGTGAGCGCCGCGACCACCGGTGCAGGCATCCTCGGAGTGCAGTTCAAGTTGAACGGCACCAACCTCGGCACGGAGGACACCACGGCGCCGTACACGACGCCATGGGTCACGGCCGACGCGCCCAACGGCGACTTCACCCTCACGGCGGTCATGCGCACGGCGGACGCCACGATGACATCCGCGCCGGTGTCGGTGTCGGTGTCGAACGCGATCGTCACCTTGACGTTTGACGACGGCTGGGCCTCACAGCTCGATGCCGCCAACATGTTGCAGGCTGCCGGTTTGCACGGCTCGTTCTTTCCCATCTCGAACTTCTTGAGCGCTCCATACATGCCGGTAGCCCAGCTCAAGCAGATCAAGGACATGGGCAACGAGATCGGATCGCATACCGAGACCCACCGTGACCTGACCACCTTGTCAACTGCGGATGCGCTGCAAGAACTCGCCGGCTCGAAGGCGACGCTCGAAGCCGACGGGCTCGGACCGATCGCCAACTTCGTATCGCCGTACGGCTCCACCAACGCCGCAGTGCGGGCACAGATTGCGACCTTGTACGGCTCGCACCGCAGCATCGACAGCGGCCCATCGCAGGCAGGCATCAACTATCCGGCCGACCACAAGAACTTCACGATCGCTCCGGGCTACACGGGATTCAACTTCGATCGCTACAACATGAACACCCGCAACATCTTCGGGGCCGATCGACCCCTCGACTGGCACGCCAAGACCACGACCGCCGAGATGGATTCATGGCTGGCGGAGGTCAAGGCAGGTCAAGTGGCGTATCACACAGCGGCCTACCGCAATGACGCATGGATGATCCTCGTATTTCACGAGGTCACGACCACACCGACGGGTAGCCCCACGCTTCCCGACGGCACGCCTGATCCGTTCTACGGCGAGTACAACGTGCAACCGGCGCTGTTCCAGCAGTTCCTCACGCAAATCAAGGCGAGCGGCGTGCGGGTGCTCACCATGCAGCAGGCGCTGGTGGAGACCGGCACGATCGCCGGCTGAGGACTCGCACGGAGCCTGGAAGGCGCGCGGACACCACATGTGGCTGGAGCACAGGCTCCGGCCACATGCGCGTGACGAGGACGTGAAAGCATGCCCCCGATGGATTTCGACCTTCCTGCGGACGTGCTGGCGCTCGGTGAAGTCGCACGCGACGTCGCGCTCGACATGGCCGAACGCGCCAATCTCACCGAGGACAGTTGGCTCATCGGCAACGATGCCGATGTGGCGCGCGAGCTGGGCGCCCGCGGGTGGCTCGGCATGACTTGGCCAGTGTCCGAAGGCGGCCACGGTCGGTCCGCGCTGGAACGCTTCGTGGTTTTCGAGCAGCTCATCTCGAACGGCGCGCCGATAGCCACGTCGTGGTTCGCCGATCGTCAGATCGGCCCGACGCTTCTCCAGTTCGGAACACCAGCGCAACGCGAGCGCTTCCTGCACGAAATCGTTGCGGGCGTCAGCGCGTGGTGCATCGGCATGAGCGAACCCGACGCCGGTAGCGACGTCGCGTCGCTGCGCACCCGCGCTACACGCCACGGCAACGACTGGGTCATCACTGGCCGCAAGATCTGGACCAGCGGCGCTGCGCATGCCGACTGGTGCTATCTGGTGGCGCGCACCGATCCCGATGCACCACAACACGCAGGGCTTTCTGAGCTCATCGTCGACATGCGCGCGCCGGGGGTCACCGTGGCACCGATCGTCGACATGACCGGCAATCAACATTTCTGTGAGGTCACCTTCGACGACGTCGTGGTGCCATCGGACAATCTGGTCGGCACACTCAACGGCAGCTTCAAGCAACTCATGCGTCAAATGGAACACGAGCGCGGCGGCATCGATCGCCTGGTATCGAATCGCGCGTTGTACGTCGAGGCTCGCGCCCACGCGAACGTTGACGACCCAATTGTGCGCCAGGACATCGCGGCGATCGAAACGCACTATCGCATCGGCCGCCTACTAGTACTGCGCGAGATGCTCGGCCAAGCCCCTAAGGGATTCAGCGCCGCGACGAAGACCATCTGCACCGAGCACGAACAGCAGGTGGCACAATTCTGCGGTCAGGTCGCCGGGGCACAAACGATGTTGTGGAATCGTGTGTCGCGCAACATCTGCTACGCGCCCGCATACACGATCATGGGCGGCACCACACAGATTCTGCGCAATATCCTCGGCGAGCGCGTGCTCGGGCTGCCGCGCGAACCTCGTTGATTCATCCTTGCTATGGATGCCTCCGACGGTCGCTTCGCGCCAAGCCCCACCGGTGAACTCCACCTCGGCAACCTGCGCACCGCTCTGCTGGCGTGGCTCTTCGCGCGTCGCGCGTCGGCGCGCTTCATCGTTCGGATGGAGGACCTCGATCGCGCCACGTCATCGTTGGCACACGAGCAGGCGCAGCTTCGCGACCTGCGGCTGATCGGCCTCGATTGGGATGGACCGGTCGTGCGACAGTCGGATCGCTTCGCGCGCTATCGCGACGCGATCGCGACGCTTGACGCGCTTGGTCTTGTGTATCGGTGTTACTGCACGCGACGCGAAATCCGCGAAGCCGCCTCGGCACCACAGGGAGTCGCGCCCGGCGCATACCGCGGCACCTGCCGCGAGCTGGGCGCGACGGCGCGCTCTCGTCACGAACAGCAAGGTCGACCACCTGCGCTGCGTCTACGTACAGAGAACGAATTGGTCTCGTTCGTCGATCGCCTGCATGGTCCGTGTCAGGGTCCCGCCGATGATGTCGTGTTGTGTCGCAACGACGGTGTACCTGCGTACAACCTCGCCGTGGTCGTCGACGACGACGAGCAGGGCGTGGGTGAGGTTGTGCGCGGTGACGACCTGTTGGAGTCGACACCACGACAAGTGCATCTCATAGGGTTGCTCGGCCTGCGTTTGCCCAGTTATGTGCACGTGCCACTCGTGGTGGCAGCCGACGGCACACGACTCGCGAAACGTTCCGGCGCGGTGACCCTGCAACGCCTTGCACAACTCGGTCATACCACCGATGCCGTACTCGCGCTGCTCGCCACGAGCATCGGGATTGGCGAGGCCGGTGCGGGTATGCCGCTCCAACAGCTTGTCAATGCCTTCGACGAGCTCGCGTTGCCGCGCGTTCCGTGGGTGTACTCCCCATAGTCGGCTCGCACCGAGCTCTGGGTCATCAAGCACCACTACGGTGGCTCACGACCCAGAACTCGCAGTGGGGTCACCATCGTGTGTTCGGGCGCCGCGCTCGGGCACGGGGAAGTGAGGCACCGACATGAAACTGGCAGGCAAGGTCGCGATCGTCACGGGAGCTGGCGGTGCCGGGGTCGGGGGTCTCGGGGTCACCTACGTCCGGGCGCTCGCGGCAAACGGTGCCGCGGTCGTGGTATCGGACCTTGATGGCGGGGCCGCGGAACGGACAGCCGCCGGTCTTGTGGCCGATGGCGGCAAGGCCATAGGCATTGCCTGTGACGTTTCATCGGACGACGACATCGATGCAATGATTCGCGCTGCGGTCGACGCCTTCGGCGGGATCGACATCCTCGTCAACAACGCAGGCCTTGCGCGCGGTAAGTGGTCCGAGATGTGCACCCTCAGCCGAGACGACTGGCGCTACATCATGGACGTCAACACCATCGCGCCCGTTCGTTGCGCAGCCGCGGTTCGACCCATCATGCGCGCCCGCGGCGGCGGGTGCATCGTCAATCAGTCGTCAAACGGATCACAGATGGAAGCGGGCGCGTACACCGTGTCGAAGTATGCGATCGACGCGGTCACCCGCGTGCTGGCAGCAGAGTTCGCGGAGGACAACATCCGCGTCAACGGCATCGCCCCGGGCATGATGACTGCAAAGATGCCGCCCGCGCAGGTGCAGTCACTGCTTGCCCGCCAGACCGTGCATCGCCCGGGACGGCCCGAAGATCTGGTGGGCGCACTGCTCTATCTGTGCTCGGACGACTCGGGATTCGTGAACGGCCAAACCATCACCGTTGACGGCGGAATGGCTCGCATCCCGAATCAATAGGACACGAGCCGAGCTGCATTTCTGGCTCGTACCACCTCGGGCGCCGCACGGGTCACGTCCTACATCTTCAGCGCGACACCCAGGCGATCGAGCAGTGCGGCGTCGTCGGATTGTTCGGGGTTCGGCGTGGTCAACAACGTATCGCCGAGGAAGATGCTGCTCGCGCCGGCGTGTAAGCACAACGCCTGCAGCTCGTCGCTCATCTCACTGCGCCCAGCGGAGAGCCGCACGACCGACTCGGGCATCATGAGGCGCGCCGCGGCGATGGTGCGCACCAATTCCAGACCATCGAGCGCGTCGACGCCGAACAACGGCGTGCCCGGTACCTGTTGCAACAGGTTGATCGGCACACTCTCCGGGTGCGGGTCAAGAGCGGCAAGCTGCACCAGGAGACCCGCGCGCACCGTGCGCGACTCCCCCATGCCAACGATGCCGCCACAGCAAACCTTGATACCTGACGCCCGCACGTTGGCAAGCGTGTCAAGACGATCCTCGTACGTACGAGTCGTGATGATGGTGCCGTAGAACTCGGGCGACGTGTCGAGGTTGTGGTTGTAGTAGTCGAGCCCCGCATCGGCGAGACGGTCGGCCTGCGTGTCGGTGAGCATCCCGAGCGTCACGCAGGTCTCCATACCGAGCGCGCCCACGGCCACGATTTGCTCGGCGATCTGCTCGACCTGCCGGTCGTTCGGCGAGCGCCACGCGGCGCCCATACAGAACCGTGTTGCACCGGCCAGCTGCGCGTTGCGGGCCGCGGCGACCACGTCGGGCGTGGCCATCAGGCGCTCGGGCGTCAGCCCCGTGTCGTACCTGGCCGACTGCGGGCAGTACGCGCAATCTTCGGGACACGCTCCGGTTTTGACCGACAACAACATCGCGCCCTCGATCACGTTCGGATCGAAATGCGCCCGGTGCGTGGCTTGTGCGTCGGCCAGAAGATCGTGAAACGGACGCCCAAGGAGCTCCACCGTCTCGGCTACCGACCAGTTATGTCGCAACTCACTCATCGCGACAGGCTCCGTGGAAATCTCCCCCGGGTCAAGTCGAAGGGGAGACGGCGGCCTCGGCCGCGGTCGCGATGCGCTCGACGGCAGCGCCGAGAGCTTGCTGAGCGCGTACGAGAAAGGCGTCCGCACCCTCATTGCCGCCCGGATCGGCGAGGTAACTCCACACCAGCAGACAGGTCGCGCCGTCGTCACGGATGTTCGCTGTTCCCTGGTACATCGCAACCGGCGCACCTTCGATCACCGCGTAACATCGCCGCCACGGTGGCTCGAGCGACAACGTCTCCTCGGTCAACGCATAGTCCCCGAGATGGAATCGAACCTGAGCGCCCGGACCATGCGGTGCAGGGTCGCCCTCGACCGAGTAGCCGGCGGCACCGACCAGGGCCAGCAACTCGCGCCACACGATGTCGCGCGGCGCGTCGACGGGGCGCTCGATGACAAACGTCTTGTACGAGGTCCGAGCGGTCATGGCTGCACGGTAGCGGGCGCGGGCAGGCCGCTGGGTCGCCTCGCCATCAAGTCGGCTCGCTATCGAAAGGCCGGCAACACCTCATCGGCGAAGGTGCGCATCCACGTGCGTTGGTCGGAGACGAACTGGCTGACGATGATGTTGCGCACGCCGAACGAGCCGACCTCGTGGAGACGTTCGATGCATCGCTCGGGAGGGCCGGCGATCGTGCCTTGCCGAGCGAGGTAGTCGCGCAGCCCCCACTTGTCGATGAGCTCGTTGTTCGGATTCGCGGCACCGGGCTGCGCGTGATGGCGCGACTGGTATTCGGCCATCAGCCCGCGAACGCGATCCTTCAGCTCGTCGGGCAGCCCCTTTCCTTCGAGCGTGAAGCGAAACACGTGGTTCGCCGTGCCCGCGAGAACCGAGGGGATGAGATCGATACCTTGTTGCTCGGTCGGCGCGAACAGCAGGTTGCACATGTGCCACACCTCGATGTCGTCGATGCTTCGACCGGCCTCGGCCGCGCCCTGGCCGATGTGTTCCATGGCCACGTCGAGACGTTCCTTCGTAAGACAATTCGACAAGATCACGCCATCGGCCAAGCGGCCTGCCAGTCGTTGCGTCCGCGGCCCTTCCGCGGCCAACCACACCGGAACGGGCGTCGGATTCTCCAACCAGTGCAGCGCCAGGTTGGCGCCATGCCATTCGACCGATCGTCCGGCGGTCAGTTCGCGCACCGCGTGCGTGCACTCCGCCAGCTCGTCAACCTTCGCGGGATGGACACCGATGTTGCGCAACGCGCTGTCGCCCGACGACATCCCGTAACAAAACCGGCCCTGCGCGATCTGTTGAATCGACGCGCATGCTGACGCAATCACCGCGGGGTGGCGCGTCACCGGGTTCGACACGGTGATCGCCAGTCTTGGCCGTTGGGTCAGCATCGCCGCGAATGTCGACATCGTGAAGCACTCGGCCCACAACGACTGCGAGTCACCACAGGTGAGCAGGTCGAAGCCGATCGCGTCGGCATCAGCAATCCAATCGCGATAGGTGTCGAACGATCGGACCGTCGTACCTGTGCCGAACTGCAACTGCGGTTTGACCATCCTGTGATCCTTCTCTCGACGGGATCCCCATTGACTCCCCGTGGACGAGAATAGGGTGAAACAAGCGTGGGTCTCACCGTGGTCTCACCTTCGCGGGATAGGCATGGGTGCTGTGAACAGTTCGACGTCCGCCACCATCCTTGTTGTCGACGACGATCGCGCCATCCGCGAATCGCTCGACCGTGCCCTCGCGCTCGAGGGCTATCGGGTTGTCACGGCCACCGATGGCGCATTGGCGCTCGATCTCATCGCCGCCGAGACACCCGATGTGGTCGTACTCGATCTCATGATGCCCAACGTCGATGGGCTCACGGTGTGTCGCCGACTCCGCGCCCGACGCGATCGAACGCCGATCCTGATGCTCACCGCTCGCACCGAGACGTCTGATCGGGTCTCCGGCCTCGACGCGGGAGCCGACGACTACCTTCCGAAGCCGTTCGACCTCGATGAGTTGCTGGCGCGCATCCGCGCGTTGTTGCGGCGAACGAAGGACGAGTCAGCCGACGATTCGCTGCAAGTCGCGGATCTCGTTCTCGATACCGCGGGTCGGCGGGCAATGCGCGGCAGCCGCGAGATCGAGCTCACCAAGACCGAGTTCGACCTGCTCGAGCTGCTTGTTCGCAATGCCGGGGTCGTGCTCGACCAGACCACGATCTACGAACGCATCTGGGGCTACGACTTCGGCCCCGACTCGAAGAACCTCGCGGTGTACATCGGCTACCTGCGACGCAAGACCGAGAACGAGAACGAGAGCCGACACGTACACACCGTACGCGGCGTCGGCTACGTGGTCCGACCCGGATGAGCCTCCGCTGGCGGCTCGTGCTGTCGCTGGCCGCGCTTGCCGCGGCCGCGACCACTGTCGCCTCCGGCACTGCGTATTTTTATACGAAGTCGGGGTTGTACCGCGAGGTCGACCGTTCGATCGACGAGGTGCAAGCACTCATCGTGCGTCCGGCCGATCGTCTGGGTGGTCGACCAACGAATGCGACCGGCGGACCGACCTCGAGCGGCCCTGGCGGCGGCACGAACAACACGAACACGCAGACGCCCTCGTTTCGCGACATCGAAAGTCGAGCACGTCAACTCGTGTACGCGACACAGTTCCTTGACTCCTCCGGACAAGTCGTCTCGTTCGCCGGCACGGGTACCGATCAGACGCTCACCATTCCGGTTGACGACGCCGATCGCAAGCTGGCCATCTCGGGCGGTTCGTCGCTGCGACGCGACGTATCCAACGATGAAGTCGACTTGCGCGTGCTCACCGTCGCATTGCCGAATGGCCGCGGCGCCGTACAGATCACACGCGACCTCACCGAGACACACAACGTGCTCAGATCGCTACGAGCGCGCTACTTCGCGCTGGCCGTTGCCGTCAGCGCGGCGGCGGCCGCTCTGGGCCTATTGATCGCACGACGGGTAACACGCCCATTGGTACAACTCACCGGCGCCGTTGAACGCGTCACGCTGACGGGCCAGTTCGACCATGACGTCGCCGGCGAAGGCAAGGACGAGACCGGCCGGCTGGCGGCCGCGTTCAATCACATGCTCGCGGTGCTCGAACGCTCGCGCGCGCAGCAGCAACAACTCGTACAAGACGCGGGTCATGAGCTGCGCACGCCACTGACGTCGATACGCACCAACGTGTCGATACTCAAGAAGCACGAGCGCCTGACATCGGACCAGATGGCGCGCACCGTTGACGACCTCTCGAGCGAACTCGTCGAGCTCACCACTCTCGTAAACGAAATCGTCGAACTCGCTACCGATGCACGCGACGACGAACCGGTGCAACCAAACGACCTTCGCTCGATCGTCGAGCGCGTCGCTGAGCGCACCGAGCGCCGAACCGGCCGGCGGGTCGAGATCGTGGCCGACGGCTCCATCGTCAACGGCCGCGCCGCGGCGCTCGATCGCGCGATCGGCAATCTCATCGATAACGCCGCGAAGTTCGACGACTCGGTTCAGCCGATCGAGGTATCGGTACGCAACGGCAGCGTGATCGTCCGCGATCACGGCCCCGGCATCGCGGAGGACGACCTCGCCCATGTCTTTGACCGCTTCTACCGTTCCGCATCGGCGCGCAGTAAGACGGGTTCGGGCCTCGGGTTGGCGATCGTGCGTGACATCGTCGCTGCCCACGGCGGCACCGTGCACGCCGCGAACGCACCCGATGGCGGCGCGGTCATGACCATCGAGCTACCCCGCGCCTGAGAACACTTTTCCGCTGCGAGGATGCAGCGTGTGGAGGTGGCACCGATGTCAGCTTTGTTGTCCGTGCTTGATGTTGCACCCATTTCTGCAGGATCTACTCCAGGTGACGCGCTTCGCAACAGTCTTGACCTCGTACAAGTCGCCGAGAGCCTCGGCTACACCAGGTACTGGGTGGCCGAGCACCACAACATGCCCGGCATCGCATCGAGTTCGCCTGCCGTGCTCATTGGCCATCTCGCGCAGGTATCGAAGAACATTCGAGTCGGCGCGGGTGGCGTAATGTTGCCGAACCATTCCTCGCTTACGATCGCCGAGCAGTTCGGCATGCTCGAAGCGATCCATCCGGGCCGCATCGATCTGGCCATCGGCCGTGCACCGGGTACCGACGGCCTCACCGCGCGGGCGCTGCGGCGCGCGCACGTCGATGTCGACGAGTTCCCCGAGCAACTCAACGATCTCATCGGCTACTTCACCGGCGAGTTCGCCGACGGGAGTCCGTTCGCATCCATCGCCGCTACACCCGCGCGCGGTTTGCTGCCGCAGATGTGGCTGTTGGGATCAAGCGGCTACGGCGCGCAGGTCGCGGGCGCGCTCGGCTGGCCCTTCGCATTCGCGCATCACTTCTCCCCGGCGAACACACTGCCCGCGCTTGAGCTGTATCGCACGCACTTCCGTCCCTCCTCGCGACTGTCGCGTCCGTACGCGCTCGTGGCCGTGTCGGTGCTCGCCACCGAAACCGACGAGCAAGCGGCCTACCTCGCCGGATCGGGGCGGCTCGGCTTCTTGCGTTTGCGCTCCGGCCGACCGGGCCCGTTCCCGAGTCCGGACGAAGCAGCCGCCTACGCGTTCACCCCCGCCGAGGACGCCACCTTGCGTCAATGGACCGGCTCGCATGTCATCGGCGGTCCCGACACCGTTCGTGCGGGACTACGCGACCTACTGGAGCGCACCAGTGCCGACGAGTTGATGATCACCAGCAACGCGTTCGATCATCGCGATCGCGTGCGCTCCTATGAGATCGTCGCCGATCTCCTCAACTGAAGCCGGCTATTCCGCGGCCGCCCAATGCATGCGGAGATCCTGCAACCACTCGGGATATTCGAGCGGCGGATCGGGCAGCGGTGTCACGCCGTGCTTTCGCAGTGCGGCCTCGTACACCTCGGGCGCCTCGCCCCACGAGCGCGGATCGCCCATCATCACCTCGTACATCACGGCACCGCTCGCTCCGGCGACGAACGGACCGAACGCCGCACCGAGCGGGAGTTCGATGTGGGTGCCCGCCGGGCAATGCGTGTCACCGCACCAGACATCACCTTCGAGCACGAATACGATATGTGGGCTGAAATGGCCGTGGCGGCGCACGATCATGCCCGGGTCGTACTTCGCATAAAGCGACAGGTATTGCGGGTTCGGCGAGAAGGCAAGCCACTTCTCGTGCACGAACGACTCGGAGCCGTCGGCGTTGCGCTGCGCCCGAACCTTCTGCCAAGACACGTCGGCATCGTCGAGGTGGCGAATCACCGGACCCAGACCGTCGATCTTCGGGCTCTGCGGTGCATTCATCGATCCCCCAAGGTTGCTTCGACGCACGGTAGCGCGCGCCCGAACGGCAGCGACGACCGAACCGCGGGTGCATTCCCTCCGCCAAATGTCATACTTGGGAAGATCTCACCGATGGAGGGTCCATGGACAGCGACCTGCCCGACTTCACACCGATTCCCGACCCGACGCCGAATCTCGTTGCCCGGAGCACAACCGGGAGGCCTCGCCGTTCGGCCCCGGCGTACGTCGCTCTGTTGGCATTGCTCGCCGGTGCGGGCGGTGGCTTCGTCGGCGGTCGCTTGAGCGTCGACTCGCGCGACGCCAACGTGTCGGCTGTTGGCGTCGGGTCGAGCGGCGCCACGGGCGCCGGTGACACAACGGCGATGCAACAGTCGGTGACGAGTGACGGCGCCGCAACGGGCGCTATCGCTGCGGGTGGAATCTCGGTTAGGTCGAGCAGCGCCGTCGACATGGCGAAGGTGACGCACCTGTTCAAGCGCGACGCCGCCGGCGCGTCGGTGCGCGTCAGTCGGATCGAGTTTCCGGGCAATTCCGGCTGCCAAGGCCAAGGCTGCCCACCCGCCGAGTGCTTTCCGGTCGCCAGCATCAACGTCACGGTCGTCGACGATTGGGACATCGCACAGGGAGGAAGTGAGATCTACAAGGACGCTCAGACGAGCGATCACGCCCTGACCATTGGAGGCACGATCTTCGGCGGGGGCTACGCCGCGCCGGGCGATGAAATGCTGACCGGCGTGATCATGAGCGTGAAGGCCCCTGTCACCCACGTGCGTCTCACGAACGCGTCGGGCGTCACACTCGATGAGATGGACCCGAACAGCGGCATCGTGGTCCTCGTCACGCACGTGAAGGTCGCAGACCAGCCGCCCTTCCAAGGGCTGATCGCCGTGGGCATGCGTGCCGATGGCAGTGAGGTCGAACGCGCCACCGCCGACAGCTTCGCCATGGGTGCGCCGCCCGATGCCTGCAAGTCGCCTCCAGGAACAGACACCGGCGGTCAGACGGCCACGACGGTGCCCCGCAAGCCACTGCTACCACCGGCCGGCCAACAGCCTGCTGACCCGGCCGGGGCCGAAAAGGGCCTTCGTGCCGCGTTCGCGTCGGCCTTGGGGGGCAACGACGCGGCCTCGCTGAACGCCGCAGTCGACGACCCCGAAGGATTGCAGACGTCACGTGATGCCTCACGCAAGGCCTACCCGCAATACGCCGACAAGGTGAAGTTCGTGCTCGACGAGTTGGTGTTCAGTTCACCCACGCGCGCTTCGTTCGCCTACCACGTGGTCTTCACCGACGATGGCAGCACCATCATCTCGCACATCGGTACGGCACGCGCGGTAAACGGGCAATGGTTCATCACCCGCGCCACGATCTGTGACCTGCTGCCCGAGCACCCGAACGGCACCTGCTGACGCGTCACGTTCCGTCAGCGCGAAGCACCGCCCATACAGGATCACGCTTGTCCGCGAAGGCCTGCGGACCCTCCTCCTGGTCGGGATGACCCCACAGGCCCGCGAGTTCCTGCGCGCCTGATCGGCATGCGTCGGTGAGACCGGCTTCGAGCGCGCCCCAGAGCGCCTTCTTTGTGGCCCGCATTGCCGCAGGCGAATTCTTCGCGATCAGCTCCGCGAGTTGCTGCGCTCGCGCTCGCAAAGCGTCGGGCGGATCAATGATCTCGCTCAGAATGCCGAGCTGAGAGGCGCGCTCGACGCTGAGACGTTCGTGACGACCAACAAGAGCCATACGCAGGATCGATTCCATCGGCGACTTGCGAGCAAGCGCGATGCCCTCGTAGGCAACCACCTGACCGATCGACACATGTGGGTCGACGAATGTGACGCCCGACGCCGCAATCACGATGTCGGCATCGGCGACGAAGTGCATTCCACCGCCGGCGCACACGCCGTTGATCGCAGCGATGACGGGCTTCGTGACCCCGACATGCCAACTCGTAAAGCGCAACTCGGCGTCGCGCGTCTGGCGACTGAACTTACGCATCGCATCGCGATCGCGCGCGAGCTGCACCACGTCGACGCCGGTCTGAAACGCAGCGCCGTTGCCGGTGTTGACGATGACACGTACCTCGGGGTCCGCCTCGAGCTCGAGCCACGCGTGCTCCAGTTCGCCCATCATCGTGGCGTTCATCGCGTTCGCGGACTCGGGACGATCGAAGATCAGCCAGCCGACGTGACCGTTCCGCTCCAACTGCAACGTCGTGTAGTCCCCCATTTCCGCGAACCTATCCCCTCCTACACACACCCCCTACACTTCTCGGAACGGTAAGGGCTGCGTACGCAGTCCTTACCGTTCAAAAAACGGGGTGGTCGGGCACATGGGCGAGGGCAACGGATTTGTGGCGCTGGTGCCGGTGAACGAGCTGCCGGCCGACCTGCGCGCGCAGTGCGACGCGACTACGCGCCCAGGGCTACGCGACTTTGTGCGGCTGATGGCGAACGCGCCGGATCACTTTCGCCGCTTCACTGAGGCGAACGCCGCGCTACGTGCCGACAATCACCTTGGCGCTCGCACCACCGAGCTCGTCCGCTTGGCGATGGCGCAAACAACGCGCTGTCAGGTCTGCCTAGCGGGGCGGGCGCCTGCCGCAGTTGCCGCAGGCCTCACCGAGGACATGGTCGACGCGATCGGTACCAATACGCCGAGCGACATCACACCGGCCGAACACGCGGCGGTGCACTTCGCGCTGAAGTTCGGTTCGGATCATCTCTCGATCACCGAGGACGACAAAGCCGAGCTGCGATCACACTTCGACGATCAGCAGATCGTCGAGCTCGGACTTTTCTGCGCGTTGTGCATGGTTGGCCGCTTCTCGATGCTCGTCGGCCTCGAAGAACAATGGTGTCCGGTCTGACCGAACCGGGAACGTCGAACCAATCAGGACGCGGAGGCGCGCATGCGGGTCGTGCGGTGCACCGGATCTGTGTCGATCTTCGGGATGACGTGCTCGCCCATCAGCCGAATCATCTCGATCGTCTGGTCCTTCGTCGCGCAGCCCGTTCCGAAGATCAGCTGATCGGCACCGGAGGATTCCCACCGCTTGCATTGGGCGAGCGCCTCTGAGGGATCGCCACAGATGACCGCACCGATGGACGCCATCGCGTCGATTGCCTCGAGGTCGTAGTCGGGAATCAGCTCGGGCCAATAGGGCACCTGCTCCGGATGCGGGAACGT
>JAYUFA010000464.1:0-3787 GCA_043738925.1 Actinomycetota bacterium | reverse complement strand
TGGACATGACTGCGACTCCGGTGAGGATTTGGTGGAAATCGCCGTGCTGGGTGGCGCGGGCGATGTACGCGCCGAGGCCGGTGGCTGTGAGGGTGGTGCCGCCGTAGGTGACGATCTCGGCGACGATCGACGCGTTCCACGCGCCGCCGGACGCGGTGATGCCGCCGGTGACGTAGGCGGGGAAGATCGCGGGGAGGATGAGTCGCTTCCATCGTTGCCAGCCGTGAACGCCGAGGTTGTCCATTGCTTCTTTGAGGTCGGAGGGGATGGCTTGGGCGCCGGCGATGACGTTAAACAGGATGTACCACTGCGCGCCGAGCGACATCAGCACGATGCCGCCGAAGTTCAGGCTGATCCCGGTCTTGAGGAAGATGTAGACGGCGAACGGGAAGAGAAAGTTGGCAGGAAACGAGGCGAGGATCTGCACGACCGGTTGGGCGATCCGTGATGCTTTCGGGCTGCTGCCGATCTTGACCCCGATCGGCACCCAGATGACTGTGGAGACGGCGACGAGGACGATGACACGGGCGAAGGTGGCCGCGCCCTGCCACAGCGGGGTCACGAACACACCCCAACCGTCCTCGGCCGTCACGTAGCTGAGCAGCCGCCACAGGCCGAACCCGATCGTTCCGCCCGCGACCGCCCAGAACACGATGTCCTGCCGGCGGTGACCGGTTTCGGGTCCGAGGTGGCTGATCTCGGTGCCGAAGACACGGTCACCGAGCCGGTTTACCGGTTCGGCGGCACGGCGGCGGATACGGCCGAGTGCGCGGGGCCAGTGGCTGCGCCGAAGCAGGTTGAGGACCATCGACCGGGGGACCTCGGCGGCTTCAGACTGCTCGTTCTTGAACCGTTCGCACCAAGCAACAAGCGGCCGCCAGAACACCACATTGACGACGATGACGACGATCGCCATCGTCAGCACCCCAACGCCGACCTTGCCGAGGTCGCCGGCGTCGATCGCGGCGCCAGCGTACGAACCGATGCCGGGCAGCGTGTAGGTCTTGTTCAGGACTGAGATGGCTTCTGAGGCGACGAGGAAGAACCATCCGCCGCCCATGCTCATCATCCCGTTCCACACCAACCCGATCGCCCCGTTGGGGACATCGAGCTTCCAGAACCGCCGCCACCGAGAGAGCTGCATCAACCGGGCGGCTTCGTCGAGATCCCTCGGTTGGGAGACGAGCGACTGATGGAAACTGAACGTCACGTTCCACGCTTGTGCGGTGAAGATTGCGAAGATCGACGCGCATTCGAGCCCGAGATACGACCCGGGGAACAGTGCGATGAACCCGGTGACTGTGATCGACAAGAACCCGAGCACCGGGACGGACTGCAGAATGTCGAGCAGGGGGAGCATGATCTTCTCTGCGCGACGACTGTGCGCGGCGACGTAGGCGTAGACGAACGCGAACGCGTAGGACAGACCGAGCGCTGTGAACATTCGCAGCAAGCTCCTCGCCGCGTAGTACGGCAGTTGGCTGGCCGAGGTATCGATCGTGGTCACGTTGGTTGGTGAGAACGACAACGTCGCGTCGTGACCGACAGTGACGATCGCGTACAGCAGGGCCATGACGCCGGCAGCGACGATCAGATCGATCACGGTCAGTTTGCGCAGGCCGACTGTCAGCCAACCGGAATAGCCGCCGCGACGCTCCTGCGGTTGGTGTGGCGGACGGTTCGGGACGCCACCGCGGCGTGCGACGGTGCGATACAGGTAGCTCACGACACTGGCCCCTCACCGAGAACGCTGTGCCGGTCAGGATCAGCGACGAACTCCTCGTGGTCAGCGTCGAACGCGTACTGCTCGGCGTACCGGCCCCAGTCGATCGCGACGTCCAACTGCCGTTGCACCTCGGCTTCACTGAACGATCGACGCAGCACGTCGCGGAACAGGCCAGATCGGAGCGTCCCGTCGCCAGCGCGCTCCAAGCCGGCCACGATTGCCCTAACCAACGGCGCCCGATCCAGCACGGCGCGGGCAAAGATCCGCTTCGACGCCTGGATGTCAGCGCCTGCGAATGTTGCTCCTGCGGCGGTGAGCTTCAAACGTCCATTGTCCAGCTCGGCGAAGTCGAGCATTTCCAACGCGTCCACCAGGGGCAACAGGTCGTCCACCTCGAACCCGAGCTCGTCGGCTGTCTCCGCGACCGATGTCGCACCGAGCCCTTCGAGGATCTCAGCCAGCCCCGACAATGCGTCGACGCTGGCCTGTGGCAGCGGCTGCGTCCCCGGGGTCTCAGGCACTCGAACCGTGGTGGACGGATCCTCGATCGGGCGGCCGGTCATGACCGCGTAGATCTGATCGATCAACGCCTGGAAGGCTGGCGTGTTGCGATCACGCGGCCGCGGTAACGGGATCGGGAGCTCCAGACGGACCCGTCCCGGCTTCGAGCCGAGAATGACCACCCGATCGGCAAGCAGCACGGCTTCTTCGATGTTGTGGGTGACGAGCACGATCGCTTTGATCGGGAACTCTGCAGACTCCCATAACTCCATCAGCTCGCCACGAAGGTTCTCCGCGGTCAGCACGTCGAGCGCGGAGAACGGCTCGTCCATCAACAACACCTCAGGTTCCACGACCAACGCACGGGCGAACCCGACGCGCTGGCGCATCCCACCGGACAGCTCCTTCGGATAGGCGGACTCGAACCCATCCAAGCCGATCAGGTCGATTGCTCGTTCGGCGCGTTCCCGCCGGGCAGCCGGCTCCACCCCCTTGGCCTCCAGCCCGAGTTCGACATTCTGCAACACCGTTAACCATGGCAACAATGCGAAACTCTGGAACACCATCGCAGTCCCTGGGTTCGGACCGGTCAGCGGTACCCCCCGATATGTCACCGACCCCGTCGACGGCGATAGCAGCCCAGCGATGCAACGCAACAACGTCGACTTCCCACTGCCCGACTTCCCGAGCAACGCGACCACCTCACCTGGGCGCACCTCGACAGACACGCCCTCCAGCACCGGCAGTTCGCCGTCCAACGTCGCGAACGTCTTCGTCACCGAGTCGACGACGACAAGCCGTTCGGTATCGGCGGGCGTGCGGGCGCGGGTAGCCTCATCCGTCTCGTTCATCTCGAAATCCTCCATCGCTCGAACACCCATACGTGCAGGTGGACGCGACGAGGAACAACAGGACCGGCGCGAGGAACCTGCCGACGTGTACCTCAGCTCAAACGAGCGAAGCGATCACAGGCAGGAACGCGCGCAATCGACTACTGCCGTCTCCCATCGTTCCACCTCCTCTGATCTGTGCGCCGCCCACCGGAGGGCTAGCGGGATGACTGTACCGGGAGTCGGGCGAGGGTTCCACGGGCGATGCGTGAATCATTCGTGTAGGCGCTTCAAAGCCCCTGCGACGAGGAAATGCAACGCCAATGTGAAGGACCGGACGTGACATATCCGGCACGGCCGGCAGCTGGGTCTCGTGGCCTCAACGTCATCATCATGACCAAGGACCAGGGGATGGCCTCCCGTGCGCGTGCGGTAGAACTCGCGGTCGTGCTCCTTGATTTCATCAACGTCTAGCTAGCTGTGATCGATGCGGGAAGGTTCATGCGGCTCCTGGAGCGATAGTTGCGACCCGGGTTCGATGGACTCGCTCAGAAGCGACGGTGTGCAGTCGGCGACTTCACGCACGGTCGCACTGTGCTGGAAGGCGGCGCATCTCGATGTGCTGTCGGTGCTTTATGATGAATTCGAAGCCGTGTCGTTCGTAGAGACGAGCGGCGGCTTCGTTTGTTGGTCGGACTTCCAACTGCCGCCGACGAGCCGCGTCCCTGCC
>JAYUFA010000463.1:0-10012 GCA_043738925.1 Actinomycetota bacterium | reverse complement strand
TGTCGGCGTGTGGGGCCTCGGCGTCGAGGGCCGAGCCAACGTACGGATGCTGCGATCACTCGGTGCACACATGGTGCTCGTCGACGACAAAGTGTCGTCCTACGAAGGCCTCGACGTATTGCCCACCGACCGCGGGGGGCTCGATGCGCTGCTGCGGTGCTCGGCGGTGGTGAAGTCCCCCGGCATCAGCCGCCACGCACCCGCCGCCATGACGCTGTCCGACCGCGGCATCGCGGTGCTCGGCGGCCTCGGGTTGTGGATGCAGACAGCGCCCCTCGATCGCGTCGTCGCCATCACCGGCACCAAGGGCAAGAGCACGACCTCGGCGATACTCGGCCATCTTCTCGAACGTCTCGGACACCCGACATTCGTCGGTGGCAACATCGGTCGTCCGCCGTACGACCCCGATCTCCGCGTTGGCGCCAACGGTCCGCACTACTGGGTCATCGAGGTGTCGAGTTACCAGGCCACCGACGTCGCCATTTCGCCTCGTATCACCGCGGTGACCTCATTGCATCCGGACCATCTCGACTGGCACGGCACCGTCGAGCAGTACTACGCCGACAAGCTGTCGCTGTGCTCTCAACTGGGGGCAGTTGGCACCGTCGCATCAGCCGCCAGCCCCGACCTCGCGGCCCGCGGCGCGCTGCTTGCACCGCGCGTCGACTGGGTCGAAACCGACCCTCGCCGTCGCGACCAATGGCACCGCCTGCTCGGCATCCGCGGTGACCACAACCTGGACAACGCCGAGATCGCTCGTCGCTGCATCGGCCTGCTCGGTATCGACGTCGACGACGCACAGCTGGCCGTCGCGGCGAGCGACTTTGCCGGTCTTGAACACCGTCTACAGACCATTGGGACGATCGACGGTGTCGAGTTCGTCGACGACAGCCTGTCGACCAATGTGCTTCCGACCCTGCGCGCCATCGAGGCGTTCGACGATCGCCGCACCGCGGTCATCGTGGGCGGCTACGACCGCGGTATCGACTATCACGCACTGGGCCTCGGACTCGCCCACCGCGAAGAACCGTTACTCGTTGTGACGGTGCCCGCGTCGGGTGATCGCATTCGGCGCGAGTTGGCCGAAACGCCGTTGCCCGCCTGCGTCGCGGTGGAACCGGCGATTGATCTCGACCACGCCGTACGGCTCGCGAGCGCCTGGGCACAGCCGGCCGGCGTCGTGTTGTTGTCGCCCGCTGCACCCAGCTTCGGCGAGTACCACGACTACCGCGAGCGAGCAGCGGCCTTCGCCGCCGCGGTAACCGCGCTTGCCCGCACGCTGGGCTGACGCGCTACGTTCCGGCCATGCCATCTTTCGACGTCGTCTCCCAGATCGACATGCAGGAACTGCGCAATGCCGTCGACCAAGCGATGCGCGAGATCGCCACGCGATTCGACTTCAAGGACACCAACACCACCATCGAGCTGACCGCAGCCGATATCACGCTTGCGTCGGCCAGTGAAGACCGCCTCGCGGCAACGCGCTTGCTGCTCGAGGAGAAGATGGTGAAGCGCAAGGTGTCTCTGAAGGCGCTCGACTACGGCAAGGTCGAAGAGGCGTCGAAGGGCACCGCGCGCCAGGTCGTCAAGCTGCAGGCCGGCATTTCGTCGGACAAGGCGAAGGCAATCAACACGCACATCAAAGGCCTTGGCCTCAAAGGCATCCAGTCACAGACCCAAGGCGACCAGGTCCGCGTCACCGGCAAGAAACGCGACGACCTCCAAGGCGTCATCGCCGCGCTCCGCGAACACGACCTCGGCATCCCCCTCCAGTTCGAAAACTTCCGCGACTGAGAGAGCCAGCGGACTACTTCCAGCTGCCGTTTCGCAGGCGCTCGACGCGGGCCTCGACGGGTGGGTGGGTCGAGAACCAGTTGCCGAAAGCGACTTTCTTGCCGCTGAGCGGGTTCACGATGTAGTTGGATGCCTGGCTGGGGTTGACGTCGGCCGGTATGCGTCCCGCGTACGACTCCAGCTTGAGTAGGGCGCGAGCCAGCGGTTCGCCGTCACCGACAAGCCGTGCGCCACCGGCGTCGGCTTGGAACTCACGACTGCGGCTGATGGCCAATTGGATGACCGTCGCGGCGATCGGCGCCAGGATCGCCGTGGCCAACAACACGATGGGGTTTTCGCCGTCGCGATCACGGCCGCCGCCGCCGCTGAACATTGCACCCCACATCGCCATACGTGACGCGAAGGTGATGGCCATGCCGACCGCCGCGGCGATCGACCCGGTCAGGATGTCGCGATTGCGGATGTGGGTGAGTTCGTGCGCCAGCACACCGCGAACCTCGTCCCAGGACATCAATTGGAGCAGGCCCTGGTTGACGCACACCGCTGCGTGCTTGGGGTTACGCCCGGTTGCGAACGCGTTTGGTTGATCGGTCGGCGCGATGAACAACCGCGGCATCGGCAGCCTGGCACGTTGGGTGAGCTCTTCGACAATCTGGAAATACTCGGGCGCCTGATCGCGGGTGACAGCGACGCCGCCGGCCGACTTGATGGCCAACTTGTCGCTGAACCAGTACGAGCCGCCGACCATGACGAGGCCGAGGAACAGGCCGATGTAGAGGCCGCTCTTGCCGAGGAAGGCTCCACCGAGCACCACGAAAAGGCCACCGAGGGCGGCAAGCAGGACTGCGGTCTTGGCATAGTTCTTCATTGCGATTCCTTCGGACGGGTCATCGAAACACGTCCCTGCGGTGAGCAAACACTAGATCGCACGATGCGATTCCCCGCCGAAAGCCGGGCGAAAGCAGCCGACGAACCGATCAGTCGTAGTAGCCGCTGTGGAAGTACAGGGCGTTGATGTTGGCGCGGCGGTACATCTCGACGTTGCGCGGATCGTCGTCGATGGCGAGGCGGATCTCGAAGCCGCGCCCTTCGAGATCGCGCATCTCGGTGCGCTTGAACGAGTGCGAGCTGGTCCAGTCGTCTTCGTCTCGCATGACGAGCAGATCCCAACGAACCGGATGGCGCTGCAACCAGTCGAGTGTTTGCCCCCGCACGCGAATCGGCCGCGCGGTGAGCAGGATCACCGCAAGGCTGGAATCGAGCAGCCGAGCCATCTCGACGGCTTCGTGGATGGGGGCGTCCTCACCACACGCGGCGAAGAACTTCTCCCAATACTGAAAGGGCCCGTCGAGGAAATGTTGGCGCTGTGACGCATCCGACAGCACACCGTCCATGTCGAAGATCACGGCCGGGCCGGGCGAGACGGGGCCGTCCCGCCACACCCAGTGCGACGGGATCGTGGACCTCTGCACCGCCATACTCAATCCTCCTGCGGTGCGGTCACCGCACGCTTGCGAATCTCGTCGACCACCGATGCATCGGCCAAGGTCGTGGTGTCACCGAGATGGCGACCTTCGGCCACGTCGCGCAACAAACGTCGCATGATCTTGCCGCTTCGTGTCTTGGGGAGATCAGGCACCAAGACCACGGTCTTCGGACGCGCGATCGGCCCCAACTTCTTCGCCACGTGTTGGCGAACTTCCTCGCGCAGCGCATCGCTCGCCTGGTGACTGCCGCGAAGGATGACGTAGCCGATGATGGCTTGGCCGGTCAGTTCGTCGTTCGCGCCGACCACCGCTGCCTCGGCCACAGCGGGATGATCGACCAGCGCAGACTCGACCTCGGTCGTCGAAATGCGATGGCCGGACACGTTCATCACGTCGTCGACGCGGCCGAGTAGCCACAGGTAGCCGTCGTCGTCGAGCTTGGCGCCGTCGCCCGCGAAGTAGCGGCCGGGGAAGCGACTCCAGTAGGTGTCGTAGTAGCGCTGCGGATCACCCCAGATGCCGCGCATCATCCCGGGCCATGGCTTGGTGATCGTTAGGTAACCGCCACCATGATCGATGCGCGCACCGTCGTTGTCGATCAGTTCGACGAACACACCGGGAATCGGGTGCGTGGCCGAACCGGGTTTGGTGGTCGTCACGCCGGGCAATGGCGTGATCATGTGGCCACCGGTTTCGGTTTGCCACCACGTGTCGACGATCGGGCAGGTGCCGCCGCCGATGTGCTCGTGGTACCACATCCAGGCCTCGGGATTGATCGGCTCCCCCACCGTGCCGAGCACGCGCAGGGACGACAACTTGTGGCGTGCCGGCTCTTGCGCGCCCCACTTCATGAAGGTGCGAATCGCGGTCGGCGCGGTGTAGAGCTGCGTGATCTCGTAGCGCTGAATGATGTCCCACAGGCGGTCCTTGGGCCAGGACTCCTGCGGTCCGGAACGGTGCTCGGGTCGGGGCGTGTCGGGCGTGCCTTCGTACAGAACCGACGTAGCACCGTTGGCCAGCGGCCCGTACACGATGTAGCTATGGCCGGTGACCCACCCGATGTCGGCGGCACACCAATAGACGTCGGTGTCGGGCTTGAGATCGAACACCGCCTTGTGGGTGAACGCCACCTGGGTGAGGTAGCCACCGGTGGTGTGCATGATGCCCTTGGGCTTCGCGGTCGTGCCCGACGTGTAGAGCAGGTAGAGCAGCTGTTCGGCATCCATCGGCTCGGCCGGACAATCATCCGACGCGACGGCCATGAGTTCGTGCCACCAGTGATCACGCCCCGCGACCATCGTCACGTCGGTGTTGCATCGATTCACGACAACCACGTTCTCGACGGTCGGCGCGTGCAGCAACGCTTCGTCGACGTGTGCCTTCAGCGCCGACGGCGCGCCGCGGCGGTAGCCGGCGTCGGCGGTGACGATGAGGCGAGCGTCGGCATCGTTGCAGCGATCGCTGATCGCGTCGGGCGAGAATCCGCCGAAGATCACGCTGTGGGCCACGCCGAGCCGCGCACAGGCAAGCATGGCCATGGGTAGCTCGGGGATCATCGGCATATAGATCGCGGCGCGATCGCCACGTCGCAGCCCCAGCGACTTCAGCACGTTTGCGAACTTGCAGACGTCGCGCAGGAGTTCGGCGTAGGTGATCACCCGCGTGTCGCCCGGTTCACCCTCCCAGAAGTACGCGACCTTGTCGCCGCGACCGGCCGCCACATGACGGTCGAGGCAGTTGGCCGCGACGTTCAGTTCGCCACCGACGAACCACTTGGCGAACGGCAGGTCCCACTCGAGGGTGGTGTGAAAGTCGGTGTCCCACGACAACATCTCGCGGGCTTGACGGGCCCAGAACGCCTCATAGTCGGCGTTCGCCTCGTCGTAGAGCGCGGTGGAGTTGACGTTGGCCTGGGCAACGAAGGCCGGTGACGGCGCAAACGTACGGTGCTCGTTGTAGTAGTTCTCGATGGTCGCCTCGGCCATGGCCCCTCCCGCGCTCGTCGATCACGGTGGATCTTCGAACGTGGGCACATTAGAGGATGCGTCACGGGGTGCGTCCTCCGAGCAGCTCACCAAGGTGGACACGAGGAGTTCGAGAGGGACGCTCGTGCAGTGACTTTTGCCACGATGGCGCCCGAACCGCGATGATGGCCGTCCCGTTGGCGGCGGGATCATCACCGGCGTGCGCAGGCCGCGTGCCTCCGCATCAAAAAAGGACGTGAGACCAACCATGCTCAAAGAGTTCAAAGAGTTCATCGCGCAGGGAAATGCCCTCGATATGGCGATCGGCATCATCCTCGGTGCCGCGTTCGGCGTCGTCATCACTTCTCTCGTGAACGATGTGCTCATGCAGGTCGTCGGGGCGATCTTCGGCCAGCCGAGCTTCGACAACATCTCGATCCACTGGGGCAAGTTGCTCGACGGCACGAAGTTCGACACAGCCTCCAAGGCGCACCCTGGTGTCGAAAAGCTCTACGAACACCAGATCTTCATCGGCACGTTCATCACGAAGGTCATTCTGTTCCTCATCATTGCCTTCGTCATCTTCTTGGTGGTCAAGGCGATCAACAAGTCCAAGAAGGCCAAGCCCGCCGCTCCGGCGGGTCCGAGCGAGGTCGAACTGCTGACCGAGATCCGCGACGCCCTCGCGAAGCGCTGACCGCCTCTCTACCGCAAACACTGCGCCTCACTCGAGGCACGGACACGGGCGCTTGTCTTCGGGCAAGCGCCCGCGGCGCGTCTGTGACGCATGGCCGATGGTCGACTTACGATGTACGTGTTAGGACATACGGCGTACGTCTATCGCCCCGGGAGGGACCCCATGCGCCGATTCGCCGAAAGCCTGGTTCGTCGACGACGGGCCGTGCTGGCCGGGTGGGGGCTGCTGCTCATCGCCTGCATCGTGGTCGGCAGCGGCGTCGCCGGACGGCTCAGCACGAGCGCCGAGGGTAGTCACAACACGGAGGCCGGTGCCGTTGCCAACCGGCTGGGCCAACTCGGCGTGCGCGACCCCGACGTGATCGGTCTGCTCGACGGCGAACCGGTCGCGAGCGATGTCGCCCAACGGCGGCTCGCGCAGCTGACGAGCACATTGAACGGCATCAACGGCGTGCGCCGCGTCGATACGGCGACCACAAGCCCGTTGCTCGTCTCCCAAGATGGGCAAGGCTCGTTGGTGGCTGTGAGCTTCGCGAAGCTCACCAAGGCCCAACGCACCGCGGCAACCGAGGCCACGACCTCCGCGATCAAAGCCGCTGGCGCGCCGCACACGCTCGTCGGCGGCGCTGCCGTACTCGACCGCGAGACGGTGCACCAGAGCGAACGCGACCTCCGCCGGGCCGAGTTCATCTCGTTGCCGATCGTGTTGGTACTCGCCGTCGTGATCTTCTCGGGATTGCTCGCGGCCAGCCTTCCCTTGGCCATCGCGTTGGTGTCGATACCCGGCGCGTTGGCCATCTTGAGCCTGCTCACCCGCGTGATCAACCTGCACCTGTTCGCACTGAACGCCGCAACGATGCTCGGCCTCGGTCTGGCCATCGACTACGCGCTTCTGCTCGTGAACCGTTTCCGTGATGAACGCGCACGCGGGTTCGACATCGACGTGGCCATCCACAACACCGTCGCCACCGCCGGCGTCACGGTGGCCTTCTCCGGCCTCACCGTCGCCGTGTCGTTGTTGGGTTTCGTCGTGTTCGACAACGACGTGTTCCGGTCGATCGGCATCGGCGGCATCGGCGTCGTGTTGTTCGCCATGCTCGCCGCGCTCACGCTGTTGCCGGCACTGTTAGCCACCGTCGGCCATCGCATTCGCCCCAAGAAGGCGCGCGCCCACGAGGGCCGCCACTTCCATCGGGTGGCCAGCCTCGTCCAACGCCACGCCGCGCTCGTCGCGTTCGCAGTGGTGGCGGTGCTTGTCGTGATGGGCCTGCCATTCGTGAACGCGCGCCTGCAGATCCCGGGGGCCGAGTCGCTGCCACGCTCGCTCGAAACACGCCAGTTGTATGACGTGCAACAAGCGCGCTTCGCCATCGGCGGCGGAGATCCGATCTCGGTGATCGCGCCCATCGCAGCCGACGCCGCCGGACCACTCCTCGCACGTATTCAGGCCATCCCCGGCGTACGCGGGGCACAGCTCCGACCGACCACCGATCAATCGGTCACGGTCATCGCCGCAGTACCCGAGGCAGACGCGCAGAGCGCCACCGCTGAACGCATCGTGCAGGAGATCCGCGCCTTCGACGGCGAACACCTCCAAGTGGGCGGACCTGCGGCGCGCCTCATCGATCAGCGCGACGCCTTGTTCGCGCGGCTGCCGTGGTCGCTCGCAGTGATGGCGGCCGCGACGTTCGTGTTGCTGTTCTTGCTGACAGGTTCGGTGCTCATCCCGATCAAGGCCATCGTCATGAATCTGCTGTCGTTGACGGCCACGTTCGGCGTGCTGGTATGGGGCTTTCAAGAAGGCCACTTGCGTGGCGTATTGGGGTTCGATCATGCCGGATCGTTGGCACTGTGGCTGCCGTTCCTGGTGTTCTTCCTCGCCTTCGGGCTGTCGATGGACTACGAGGTATTCCTCCTGTCACGCATCAAGGAGGAATGGGATCGCACGCACGACAACGACCGCGCCGTGGCGTTGGGCTTACAGCGAAGCGGCCGCATCATCACGTCGGCCGCGCTTTTGATCGCGGTGGTGTTCGCCGCGTTCGCCACCGGCGATGCCATCGACATCAAGGCGCTTGGCGTTGGCCTGACCCTCGCGATCGTGCTCGACGCGACGGTCGTGCGCACGCTGCTCGTGCCTGCGACGATGAAGTTGTTGGGCGCGTGGAACTGGTGGGCGCCGGGCCCACTGCGAGCGATCTACGAACGCTTTGGTCTGCACGAACCACCCGACGATCACGACCGCGCCATCGCGGGCGACTCCGTCGATCGTGAACGTGTCGGCGTGTAGCCGACCGGCAGCGTCACGCGGCCGCGGGCGTCTCGGTGATGGGTTTCAACAAATCGAGCTTGAAGTACGCCGCCGGGTTTTCGAGCGTGAGCTTGCGCCGCAGCGCTTCTTTGCCCGCGAAGGCCGAGTCGAGAAAGTCGTGCGAGTGCGGGAACGACCCGACCGAGTGCGGGAAGTCGGTGCCCCACATGATGTTGTCGAGCGGCAGGTGATCGGCGAGGTCGACGGCCACCGGGTCGCGGATGATCGAGAAGAAGCAGTGCTTCGCGATGTATTCACTCGGCGTTAGCTCCATGCGGCGGCCACCGAAGGCGCTCGAGAAGATCTCATGGTTGTCGTCCATGAAGAACATCGTGGACGGCAGCCAGCTCGCGTTGCTCTCCGCGAAGTAGAACTTGATGTCGGGGAAGCGATCGAACACGCCTGCCGCCATGAGCTGCGCCATGCAGTACACGGGCGCATGCGAACCTGCGCGTTGCACCAACGCCGACGCATATGGCTGGCCCGCAGTACCCGCGCCCGGGGTGCCGATCGGGGCGCGAATCTCACCAAAGCCGAAGTGCGGCGAGATGGCCATATCCAGCTCAAGGCACTTCGCCCAGAACGCATCGTCCTCGGGCTGCGCGAAACCGGAGCCGTTCGGGAACATGTAGAACGCCACGCTACGGAGACCCGCACTCCGCGCGAACTCGACCTCGGCGACCGCGTGGTCGATGTCGGAGATCGGCGTGACCGAATTGCCAATGAGGCGATCGGGCGCGACCGAGCAGTAGTCGTACGCGAGCCAGCTGTTGTAGGCGCGGATCATCGACCGATAAATGTCGGGATCCTTGATGCCTTCAAGGAAGCGTGAAGCGAACACCGGCGGAAACAACACCTCGGCGTCGATGCCATCCTCGTCCTGCTCGCGCAAGCGTTGCAACGCGCCACCGGCGCCGTCGTTGGGTGTGCCGTCGTCCTTGTAGTACGAGCCGAAGTCGAAGCGGATCGGCCCGCGGCCGGTGATGTTCTGGCCGTTCTTGAGGAGTGGCTGGCCTTCGATGATCCAGCCCTCGCCGCCATCGGGCAGGTTGATGAGCCGCGGCGCGCGGTCCTTCCATTTCTCGGGGACATACTTCACCCAAGGATCGGGCGGGGTCTCGACGTGACCATCCGCGGAGATGACCTGGTAATACCGAGCCATGCTGCACCCCCATACTGACGCGGCGCGCTTTTTGGCTAACGCCCTGGCGCAACAGTAGGCGAAGCGGTGCGAGAAAATCCGAGGCGGGCTTCGATCCCGGCGAGAACGATGTCGAGACCGACCGCGAAACGCTCGTCGGGCGATGACGCCACGCACGCGTCCCGGAAGTCGACGATCGATGCGAGATCGCCTGGCACGTCGTTCTTCGTGAACCCTTCGCCTTCGGTAAGTCGACACATCAGGCCGTGTTCCTGTGCGATCGTTCCGAGGAGCCAACCAGCCGCGGTGTTGAACGCGGTTGCGGCATCGGCCAACGACAGACCGGCGTCGCTGAAGAACTCGAGGCAGCGGGCGAGCATGACCATGCCATTCATCGACTCGATCGGCTTTTCGTGAACCAGCGTGAAGGCTTGAGGATGCTCACGCGCCACCGCCCAATACGCAAAGGCCATCGAACGCGCTCGCGCCTGCCACGCGACGTTGGCCCCGGCGTCGGCCTCAAAATGGGCGAGGATGTCGGCGTAGATCTGGTCGCTCACCGCGGAGAGAAGATCGTCCTTGTTGTGCACGTGGTTGTAGAGCGACATCGCCTCGACAC
>JAYUFA010000462.1:0-10012 GCA_043738925.1 Actinomycetota bacterium | reverse complement strand
CGGTCACGATTGCGGGTTGCTCTCGGCGCAGTCGCGTGCGTGCAGGCCGCCGTTGCGATCCCGTGGTTGGTCGGCGCCAACCCGCTCGGCTTTCTCGCGCACCATGTCGCGTCCGACCATCTCACGCGCGACGGCGCGATTGGTGTCATCGTCGGTGTCGCAGGTTTGACAACCGCGCTGCGACCCCGCCACGCGTTCGCGATGCTTGTCATGGCCGTCGCGGCAATCGGCATGCAGATGGCGAGTTTCGCCGTTGACGAAAACCACGACCACGTGCCCCCGCTATTCGAGGTATCCCATGCGCTCGTACCCGTGATTCTCGCGCTCATCGTCGGCTGCGCGTTACGGCGAGAAGTACCGGTGGCTCCTCCCGATCGCGGTGCCCGTCTGCGCGTCGTTCGCTGACGGTCGAAATGTTTCTTGGCGATGCGGAACTTCTGTCCCCTCGACGTCGGTCTACGTTCCTGAAAACTCGATTGCTCTGACGAGGAGATGGTTGTCGATGAAGGTGTTCGCGCGCGCAACGGCACTTGGGATGGTGTCAGCGACGATGTTCGTCGTGATGGCTTCGGGCGCTTCAGCTCACATCGAGCCCGATCCTCGGGCCGCTCAGGCGGGTACCGCCACAACCATTGCCTTCGACGTCGAGCACGGCTGCACCGACTCGCCGACAACGGCGCTGGCTTTCAAGCTGCCGACCGGCGTCACGAATGCGAAGGCGGTCGACAAGGCCGGTTGGACCACCGAGTCGAGCGCAACCGAGGTTCGTTTCATCGGCGGGTCGCTCGATGCGCACACCCCGGACCACTTCGACATTGCGATGACGCTTCCGACCACGCCGGGCACCGTGCATTTCTCGATAGCGCAGACCTGCGCGACCGGCTCGCTCAGCTGGCTCGATATCGCCGAGGAGGGCAAGCCCGAGCCTGACTATCCCGCGGCTGCGCTCAAGATCACGAGTGGTGCGCCGACGCTAGCTGATCTCGCTGTGCCCCCCGACGACGCGACGACTGCGGACAAGAAGGCGACGAGCCACACCGCTCGCACTGTGACACTTGTGATCGTGGGTGCGCTGGTCGTCGTGGCCGCGGTCGGAGGGTTGGTCGTGACGCGTAAACGCCGCACTCCGAGCGCCTCGTGATCGTCGACTAGGCGTCGTTGGGTTCGGCCGAGCGGACCTCGTGTTGGATCTCGACCGCCGCATACGCGAGCACCACTGCCGCGGCGAGTGCGACGGTGCTGCGAACGAGCAACGGCGATACGTCGCCGGGCAGCACCGCTTTGGTGAGTGACGATGCATACCGCACGATCCACAGTGGCAGCACGAGTGCACACGCGATCTTCAGGACGTTCGCGTACTTCGATCGCGGCCGCAGCGCGGCGGCGAGTGCGCACAACGCTGCGATGCCTGCCGTGACGTAGAGCGAGAACTGGCGGCCGGCAGCAGCGGGTAGCGACTGCTGGTCGGCGAAACTGATGACGAACGCGAGTAGCGCGCAGGCCGCGAGCACGACCGCGGCGAGCGACCGGCGCCACATCAACAACGCGCCAAACGCGACGAACGCGATCACACCAAGTGCGAGCCAGGGCAACGCCGAAGGCGAGGCCTTCAGGAAGAGGTCGCCATGGATCGTGACCGCGGCGCCGTCGACCTGGAGAGGCACTGACCAATCGAACGCCTTGCCGGTGCTCGCGCCACTGCAACCGGCCGGCCCGCTCGCAACCGGCTGCGCCGTGCCGCAGCCGCGTAATGCGGTCGGCGTTCCGGTGCCCATGAAGTGGATGCGGTGGTCGTGCCACACGTAGAGGCCACCGGACGCGATGACCTTCCACGCCGGCGCGGCGTTGGCCGCTGGGGGGTTCGTGTCGATCTTGCCGTAGCGCGACTGGTTGAGCACGACCGCGGGGGAGTTCGTGTTCTCCTCGACGCGGCCGTCCGCGTCGAAGCGCAGATAGGGCTCGTCGCTATAGCCCGCCACAATCACCTCGTGGCCTCGGGCTACGCGCAATTCGAGGAACGCGTCGCCGCCGACCACGCTGGCGTGTACCGCGTCGGTGGCGGGTTCGATCGAACGAACCGTCGACGAGTAGTTGGTCGGTGCGGCCGGATCAGCCGCAGCTGGGCTCGCGGCAGCAACGACCAGCGCCACGGCAAGCACGAGCATCGAGCATGCCTTGCGCGACCGCGCGCGAACACGGTGGTATGAACGAGGACCGCGCCAAGTGGTGCGGATTCGGTCGGTAGCCTCAATCGGCTGCAAGGTGCGCCTCCACGAAATGCGAGTCACGAGGTGATCATCCTGCGGGCGAATCGGCGGTGTCGGACCACCCTACGACTCGGCGCGTTGGTTTGGCTCGCGCTTGCGATCGTGGTTGGCACCGCTGGTGCGGCCGATGCGCACGCGGGGCTGGTATCGACGAACCCCGCACCCGGTTCCGTGATCGCGCAGTCACCACGCACGATCGAGCTGCACTTCAGCGAGCCGGTCGAGCTACCGACGCGCGCAGTCCGGCTGTTCGACGCGAATCGCAACAGCATCGCGCTCGGCACGATCAGCCACGGTGCGTCGAACGACACCGTTGTCGCGGTCGTGCCGCTGTTGTCGAACGGTGGGTACGTCGCCGCGTGGCGCGTGATCTCGGCCGACGGTCATCCGGTCAGCGCGGCGTTCACGTTCGCCGTGGGCGAAGGGGCGGTTGGCTCCGACGTCGCGAACGCGATCGCGCAACTATCACCTTCGGGCGCGTCGCGTGCGAACGGCGTGTTGTCCGGTATGGCGCGTGCCATCGCCTATGCCGCGATCGCCGTGCTCATCGGTGGCCTGCTCCTCGTCGCGACAACATGGCGCGACGCGTTCGAACATCGGCGAACCGCTCGTGTCCTGATTGGCGCCGCGGTCGTGTCGGTCATTGCGACCGTGTTCGTGTACGGGCTGCAGGGCGTCAACGCGCGGGCGGGCCGTCTCGCCGATCTTTTGAGCCCCAGCACATGGCGTGAAATGGCTGACTCACACGTCGGGCGGTGGTTGCTTGCTCGTCTCGTCGTTCTTGTCGTGGCGTTGGTCGCCGTGGTTTCGCTCGGCCAGGGAGCCAGGGCACTACGGCGCTCGACGTCGGGCATCCTCGTCGTGTTCAGCGCTGCCGTGATCGTGTGCGTCGCCGAGGCTGGGCACGCGTCCTCGGGGAGATACACCATGGTGGGCGTCGGCCTCGACATCGTGCACGTGACCGCGATGTCGGTGTGGATCGGTGGTCTCGTCCTTGTGCGCTTCGCTGTCTTGGCGCCGTCGCCGATTGACGCCGTTCGCCGTGTCACGACCCGGTTCTCGCAACTCGCATTGTTGTCGGTCGTTGCCATCGTCATCACGGGATCTGCGCTCGCCTGGCGCCAGGGTGTTGCGCTACGCGATCTCACGGCAAGCGACTACGGCACCGTTTTGGTGGTCAAGGTTGCTGTCGTGGCCGTGTTGATTGCGGCGGGCGGGTTGAGCCGACGCATCGTGCGCGGCCGCATGCTCGCGACCGCTTCGTCAACGGCGCGTGTCGACTGGCGCGCCGCGCTTCGGCGCATGATGGTGGGCGAACTCGTGATCGTCGTGGGCGTCTTCGCTGCCACTTCGCTACTGGTCAATGCCGCACCGCCGCGCGCCACGCTCTCGGGCCCCGTCGAGATCCGGCGCACGGTGGGCAGCCTCGAACTCGACGCGGTGGTCGACCCGGCGCGTGTCGGGCCTACGCAAGTGCACATTTATCTCAGCAACGCGACGACCACACAGCCCCGCGTCGATGAGGTGACGATGACCCTGTCGCAGCCGGTTCTCGGCACGGCGCCCATCAACGTGTCACTGCTGCGAGCAGGCCCTGCGCACTTTCAGACCTACGGGATGACTTGGCCGTTCAGCGGTGACTGGACCATCACGTTCGCGGTGCGTACCGACGAGTTCACCCGCGACACCGCCACGGCGACCATCAGCGTGCGCTGAGGCAGACCTCGGGGAAACGGCCCTCGACACGCAGCCGCGCGCTAGCGGATCGTCAAGATCGCTCGACGTCGCGTCAAGACGGCGTCAAGACTGTTGTCGCACGCCTCTGGCCGTCGTAGGACTGCGAGTGCCGCCGAGATCTCGGCGTTGCATCGTTTCGAGGAGTGCGTCGTGCAGGACATCGTCTTTGTCACCGTCATCGTCGGTTTCTTCGCCTTATGTGTGTTGTTCGTCCGATTCTGCGACTGGTTGATCGGTCCGCAGGAGCAGGCGAGTTCCGACCGCTTGGTCGATCAGGAACTCGAGGCGGCATGAGCTACGACAACGTGCTTGCGCTGCTCCTTGCCATCGGGCTGACGATCTACCTGATCATCGCTCTCGTGTTCCCGGAGCGTTTGTGATGACATCGGCCGGAGTACTTCAACTTGTTTGCCTGATCGCTCTTCTTGCGGTTTCGTCGCCGCTGATCGGTCGATACCTCGCCAAGGTGTACGGAAACGAGCGGGTGGTCGGCGATCGGGTGGCTCTGCCGATCGAGCGCTTCATCTATCGCGTCGGCGGCATCAACCCCGACGGCGAACAGACGTGGAGCGCTTACGCGATCTCGCTGCTCGCGTTCAGCTTTGTCTCGGTGTTGGTCTTGTACGCACAGTTGCGGCTGCAAGGGCATCTGCCACTCAACCCCGATGCCATGCACGGCGTTCCGGCCGCGTTGTCGTTCAACACCGCCGTGAGCTTTCTGACCAATACCAACTGGCAGAACTACGCGGGTGAGTCGACGATGTCACACCTCACCCAGATGTCGGGTCTGGCATTTCACAACTTCGTCTCGGCGGCCGCGGGCGCAGCGGTGGCCGTCGCACTGACCCGTGGTTTGATCCGTCGACGTACGAACTCGCTCGGGAACTTCTGGGCCGACCTCGTGCGCACATGTACACGTGTGTTGCTGCCACTCGCCTTCGTAGCAGCGCTCGTCATGATGAGCCAGGGGGTGATCGACAATTTCCACGCGAGTCGCCACGTCACCACGGCGGCCGGGCAGGAACAAGTCATCCCGGGCGGCCCGATCGCCAGCCAGGAGTCGATCAAGGAAGCCGGTCAGAATGGCGGCGGACCGTTCAACGCCAATTCGGCGCATCCGTACGAGAACCCGAACGCCATCACGAATCTGCTCCAACTGTGGCTGATTCTCGCCATCCCCTTCGCCTTTCCGTTCGCGTTCGGGCACATGGCCGGCGACCGACGTCAGGGCAAGGTCGTGTTCGCCACGATGTTCGCGATCTGGCTCGCCATGACTCTGCTCGCCATGCCGCTCGAGGCGCGGGGTAACCCAAACCTCACGGCGGCCGGTGTGTCGCAGACGGTCGACGCAAATCAACCGGGCGGCAACATGGAAGGCAAGGAATCGCGCTTCGGTCCGGTTGGCTGCGGGCTTTACGCATCGACCACGACGAACACGTCGAACGGCGCGGTCATCTGCGCCCACGACAGCATGACGCCCCTCGGTGGTGCCGTGCCGCTCGTGAGCATGATGTTCGGTGAGATCAGCCCGGGCGGCACGGGCTCGGGGCTCTATGGCATGTTGATCTTCGCTCTGCTCGCGGTGTTCATCGCCGGGCTCATGGTCGGGCGCACGCCGGAGTATCTCGGCAAGAAGATTCAAGCGACGGAGATGAAGCTCGTCGCGCTCTACATCTTGTTCGTGCCCATCGTGATCCTTTGCTTCACCGGTGCGTCGCTCGTGATGCACACGACATTGTCATCGCTCGCGAATGATGGCCCGCACGGCCTCACCGAGATGACCTATGCGTTCACTTCACAAGCGAACAACAACGGCTCAGCCTTCGGTGGTTTGTCGGGCAACACGCAATGGTTCAACACCACCGGCGCAATCGCGATGCTTGTTGGTCGCTTCTTCTTGATGATCCCGGTGCTCGCCATCGCCGGCTCGCTCGGACGAAAGCAGAAAGTACCTGCGTCAGCGGGCACCTTTCCCACGGGTACGCCGTTATTCGCCACCTTGCTATTGGGAGTGGTCGTCATCGTGGTCGGACTCACGTTCTTTCCCGTCGTCGCGCTCGGTCCCGTCGTCGAGCACCTGAGCGGAGGTTTCTGATGACTACAACTTCGATGTTCGACACGGCCATTCTGCGACGAGCGGTTGGCGATTCGTTCGCCAAGCTCGATCCGCGCCAGATGGCACGCAACCCGGTGATGTTCGTTGTCGAGATCGGCAGTGTGCTGACAACCTTTCTCGCTGTTCGCGACACCGACGGATTCGCTGCTCTTGTCGCGATCTGGCTGTGGTTCACGGTGTTGTTCGCGAATTTTGCCGAGGCTGTCGCCGAGGGGCGTGGCAAAGCGCAGGCCGACACGTTGCGCAAGACGCGTAGCGAGACGGTCGCCTTCGTGCGCAGTGCCGATGGCACCATCGTCGAGACGCCGTCGCCGCAGCTGAAGATCGGTGACCTCTGTGTGGTCGAGGCGGGCGGCCTGATCCCGGGTGATGGTGACGTGGTCGAGGGGATCGCTTCGGTCGACGAGTCGGCTATCACCGGCGAGTCCGCGCCGGTGATCCGTGAGTCGGGTGGGGATCGCAGCGCGGTCACCGGCGGAACCCGCGTGTTGTCGGATCGGATCGTCGTACGCATCACCGCGAAGCCGGGCGAGTCGTTCATCGACCGCATGATTGCGCTCGTCGAAGGCGCAAGCCGCCAGAAGACACCGAACGAGATCGCGTTGAACATCTTGTTGTCGGCATTGACCATCGTGTTTCTGCTCGCGGTGGTGACTTTGCAGCCGTTCGCGATCTACTCGGGTGCCCAGCAACAGATCGTGGTGCTCGTCGCGCTTCTCGTGTGCTTGATTCCGACGACGATCGGTGCGTTGCTCTCTGCGATCGGTATTGCCGGTATGGATCGCCTCGTGCAGCGCAACGTCCTCGCCATGTCAGGACGCGCCGTCGAGGCGGCGGGAGATTGCAGCACGCTGCTGCTCGACAAGACGGGCACCATCACCTACGGCAATCGCATGGCAGCTGAATTCATCCCGGTGACGGGAGTACCCGAGGCGGAGCTCGCGGAGGCAGCGATGTTGTCGAGTCTCGCCGACGAGACGCCCGAAGGTCGCTCGATCGTGGCGTTTGCGACGGCGAAGTATGGCCTTGTTGCACGTGACTTGCCCGGTGCTGAGCTGGTTCCGTTCACTGCGCAGACGCGCATGTCGGGCATCGACTACGAAGGGCGCTCGATACGTAAGGGCGCTGCGGATTCGGTGCGAAAGTGGGTCGAGCAACTCGCCGGGTCGGCACCGTCGAGCTTGGCGGTGATCGTGGACGGCATAGCGGTCAACGGTGGCACTCCGTTGAGCGTGTGTGACGGCAACCGCATCCTCGGCGTCATTCATCTCAAGGACACCGTCAAGCCGGGCATGCGCGAGCGTTTCGACGAACTGCGGCGCATGGGTATCAAGACCATCATGATCACCGGTGACAACCCTCTCACCGCTCGGTCGATTGCCGCCGAGGCAGGCGTTGACGACTTCCTCGCCGAGGCCACGCCCGAAGACAAGATGGCGCTCATCAAAAAGGAGCAGCAGGGCGGCTTTTTGGTGGCGATGACCGGCGACGGAACGAACGACGCCCCGGCGCTCGCGCAGGCCGATGTCGGCGTCGCGATGAACACCGGCACGCAAGCCGCGAAGGAGGCCGGCAACATGGTCGATCTCGATTCGAATCCGACGAAGCTCATCGAGATCGTCGAGATCGGCAAACAGCTGCTCATCACGCGTGGTTCGCTGACAACGTTCTCCATCGCCAACGATGTTGCCAAGTACTTCGCGATCATCCCTGCGATGTTCCAGGGGGTGTTCCCGTCGCTCAAGACGCTGAACATCATGCGCTTGGACAACGCACACTCAGCCATTCTGTCGGCGGTGATCTTCAACGCGCTGATCATCGTGGCGCTGATCCCGCTGGCGTTGCGCGGTGTCAAATACCGCGCGCTCGGAGCAGCAGCGATTCTGCGGCGGAACCTGCTCGTGTATGGCCTCGGCGGCGTGATCGCGCCGTTCGTGGGCATCAAGTTGATCGACCTAATCATTGTGGCCTTGGGGGTGAAGTGATGCGCAGACAATTCGTTACTGCAGTTGTCATGACAGCGGTGCTGACGTTCCTTCTCGGCGTCGTCTATCCGCTCGGTGTGTACGCGGTCGGCCAGGTTGCGTTTCGCGATCGCGCCGACGGCTCGTTCGTCACTGCGTCGGACGGCACGGTGGTCGGCTCCTCGCTGATCGGCCAATCGTTCCTCGACGGCGACGGTGCACCGCTGCGGAAGTACTTTCAGCCGCGTCCCTCGGCGGCGGGCAAGGGTTACGACGCACAGTCGAGCAGTGCGTCCAACCTTGGGCCCTCCAATCCCAAGCTGATTGCGCCGGCCGCAGGCAGCGATTGTGCGTTGGTCGACGACGTCGATGCGACCGGCAACGCAGTGCTCGACAGTTCGGGCGCGCCCGTGCAGGTGTGCTCGCCCGACACCGTGCCGGCGCGTGCTGCGGCCTACCGATCGCTCAACGGCCTTGCGGTTGACGCGCAGGTGCCCGTCGACGCGGTCACCTCGTCGGCTTCAGGCCTCGACCCACACATCTCGGTGGCGAACGCGTTGCTGCAAGCCCCGCGCATCGCGGCCACGCGGTCCTTGTCGGTCGAATCGGTTCGTGTTCTCGTGGCTCGGCACACCCAGGACCGGCAATGGGGCTTCCTCGGTGAGAGAGTGGTCAACGTGTTGGAGCTCAACCTGGACCTCGACCGGCAAGGGTGACGGTGGCACGCGGCCGATTGCGCATCTACCTGGGCGCCGCTCCGGGCGTCGGAAAGACGTACGCGATGCTCGATGAGGGTCACCGCCGTCGCTCGCGCGGCACCGACGTGGTCGTGGGATACGTCGAGACGCACGGGCGCGTGCATACGATCGCCCGCTCGCGCGATCTGGAGATCATTGCCCGAGCATCCGTCGACTACCGCGGGCAGGCGTTCGAGGAAATGGATGTCGACGCGATTCTTCGGCGGCGTCCGCAAGTGGCGCTGATCGACGAGTTGGCGCACACCAATGTGCCAGGCGGCCGTCACGAGAAGCGTTGGCAGGACATCGACGAGATCCTCGCCGCGGGTATCGATGTGATCTCTACGGTGAACATCCAACACCTCGAATCGTTGAACGACGTGATCGAGAACATCACTGACGTCAAGCAGCGTGAGACGGTGCCCGACGTCTTCGTACGCGGGGCCGACCAGGTCGAACTCGTCGACATGACGCCCGAGGCCCTGCGCAGTCGCATGGTGCATGGCAACGTCTACGCGGCGGACAAGGTGGATGCGGCGCTCGGCAACTTCTTCCGACCTGGCAATCTCGGTGCCCTGCGCGAACTCGCATTGCTGTGGATGGCCGACAAGGTCGACGACGCGCTGCAGGAGTACCGCGAGCGCAATAACATTTCGCGTACGTGGGAGACGCGCGAACGCGTCGCCGTCACACTCACCGGCGCGCCTGGTGGCGACAACCTCATTCGGCGCGCGTCACGCATGGCGCAGCGGTTGAGGGCTGAGCTCGTCGGCGTGCATGTGGTCGCCTCCGACGGCCTTTCGCGGCGCGCCGGTCCTGAGCTTGGCGCCCATGTGGAGCTCCTGGGTGAGCTTGGCGGTCGATACGTCGAGGTCGTCGGCGACGACGTCGCGAAGTCGCTCGTGCAAGCGGCGCGTGCCGAGAACGCTACGCAGATCATGCTTGGGGCGAGTCGGCGCACATGGTGGGGCGAGCTGTCACGGGGCTCGGTGGTCAACGCGGTTGTTCGCTCGGCGGGCCCCGGTATCGACGTGCACGTGATTTCTACCGCTGCCGGCGCGGTCGAAGCGCCGCTTGTGCTGCGTCGGACGCGGTTCGCGCTCGCACCGCTACCGGCGCGGCGCACGCGGATTGCGTACGCGCTCGCGGTCATTGGTCTGCCGCTGTTGACTGTCCTGCTCGCCCATCTGC
>JAYUFA010000461.1:0-26629 GCA_043738925.1 Actinomycetota bacterium | reverse complement strand
GGCGCACGGGAGCGAGGCCCGCGGCGACGAGGCGCTCTTCGATCGCGTCGAGCTGATCGTCGACGGTCATCGCGATGTGCCCTGGCTTGGTATGCACCGGGTCGATCGTGCGGCTGAGGTGCACCTGAGCGCCATCGGGAAACGTGAACCATCGGGCGCGATCGGCCAGCTCGGGACCGGGATCGACGCGCACCAGCCCGAGGCCATCGACCAGGAAGCCGATCTCGGCGTCGAGCAGGTCGGGATGCACAGCCAGGTTCACGTGGTGCAGGCGCATGGGGTGACACTACCGAGCAAGGCGCCACGTGGTACGCGCAGCGGCAAGACTCGGCCGATGCCGACGGCCGTCCTGATCGACCCACAACTGGTCGTCGATGTCGCCGATCACTTCGTGCGGTTGGGCCGTGTCGTGCCCGCGTTGCGCGTCGAGAACGACGGCCGCGTGCGCACGTGGTGGTGGCCGTTGCCGGCGGCAAACGACCGTGCGCTGCTCGCCACGCTCGTCACGAGCAACGATGCCGAGGGCCACCGCGCCGCGGCCGAAGTCCTCGCCGAGGAGGTCGATCGACAAGTTCGCGAACGTCTGCAGCGCGCACCCGCCGAAGTCGTAGCGCGCGCGCCGGGCCGGCGGTCTATCGCAGAGGTTTGGCTTCGATCGCTGATGAGCGTCGACCCATGGCTCCCCGCAAACATTGATCAGGCCAAGGTCGCGGCCATGGCCACCGAGATCGGCGCCTGGGTCCGCTCAGCGCTGGTCGGCATTGGCACCGCCGGGGTGAGCTTGCGGCTACTCGAGCCGATCGACGCTGGCGACACGTGGGCGATCGAGCCGCTCGCCTACGACGTTGATGAGCCCAGTTTCATGGTGCCCGCAGCGCAGGCCATGAGCGCGGCGTCACCGTTCGGATCCGATGCACCTCAGGCCGTGCTCGCCGCGCTCGGCCGCGCCATCCGCGTGGCCCCCGAGTTGGCGCCGCTGCTCGATCAGGCCGTTGCCGGCCCCGCGCCGCTCGACGACATCGCGGTTGCGGCGTTGTTGTCGCAACGCGCGGGGCCGCTCGCCGAAGTCGGGGTCGCGCTCCTCGTGCCGTCGTGGTGGACGAATCGACGCCGTGTCGGCTTGCGTGCGAACGCGGCTACGAAGACGGTCGCTGCGGTGACCGCTTCGGGCTTCGGATTCGACGACATCGTGAACTTCACTTGGGAAGCGGCGCTCGGCGACCAACGTCTGACCAAGGCTGACCTCGCCGCGCTGAGCAAGGCGGCCGAGGCGAAACGGTCGTTGGTCCGCGTCCGTGGCGAATGGATCGAGCTACGACCCGACGACCTCAAAGCAGTATTGGCCGATCACGGCGCAAGCGCCATCGCCACGTTCGGCGAGCTCGTGCGCACTGGTCTGGGTCTGGCGAGTATCTCGACGCCAAGTGGTGCGGCCGTGGTCGCAGTGAAAGCGTCCGGACAGTTGGGCGAGCTGCTTGGCGGTACGTTGCACGAACGCGCCGCACCCGTCGATGTACCCGACACGTTCAACGGTGTGTTGCGCCCCTATCAGGAGCGCGGCGTCGGATGGTTGCGCTTTCTCGGCCGTCTCGGGCTGGGAGCATGCCTCGCCGATGACATGGGTCTCGGCAAGACCGCTCAAGTGCTCGCGACGGTGTTGGCCGATCCGGTCGAGGCGCCGACGCTCGTGGTTTGCCCGACGTCCGTGCTGGGCAATTGGGAGCGCGAGGCCGCGCGCTTCGCGCCCACGTTGCGTGTGCTCGTGCACCATGGCACAAGCCGTCTGCGCGGCGACGACAATGCGCTTGTCACCCAATGCGGTGAACACGACCTCGTGCTCACGTCGTATGGCGTAGTCGTGCGCGACCTTGCCGCGCTCTCGCGCGTCGATTGGGGTCGTGTCGCGTTCGACGAAGCGCAGCAGGTGAAGAACCCGTACACCGCTCAGGCCAAAGCCGTGCAACAGCTGAAGACGGCGCGGCGCATCGCGATGACCGGCACGCCGGTCGAGAATCGCCTCACCGACTTGTGGGCGATCATGCACGCGGTGAACCCCGGCCTGCTCGGTTCGGTGCGTTCGTTCAAAGATCGGTTCGCCGCGCCCATCGAACGCGACAACGACGATGCTGCCGCACAACAGCTGCAACGTCTCGTCGGTCCGTTCGTGTTGCGACGCCTCAAGACCGACAAGACCATCATCGATGACCTGCCCGACAAGGTGGAGGTCACCGAGCACACACCACTCACCCGCGAGCAAGCGACGCTGTATCGCGCAGTGGTCGACGACATGTTGTTGCGCGCCGACGCCACCGACGGCGCTGAGCGTCGTGGCCTCGTTCTTGCGGGCATCATGAAGCTCAAGCAAGTGTGCAATCACCCGGCTCATTTCTTGAAGGATCAGAGTCGGCTCGCGGGCCGTTCGGGCAAGCTCTTACGCGTCGAGGAACTGCTCGAAGAACTGCTCGCCGCGGGTGACAAGGCGCTGTGTTTCACACAGTTCACCGAATGGGGCGAGCTCCTCACGCCCTATCTCGCGCGCCGCTTCGACGTTCCGGTGCTGTGGTTGCACGGCGGCACGTCACGTCGCCAACGCGACCAAATGGTCGCATCGTTTCAGTCCGCGGACGGTCCCCCGTTGTTCTTGCTGTCGTTGAAGGCCGGTGGAACTGGCCTCAACCTCACCGCGGCGTCGCACGTCGTGCACCTCGACCGCTGGTGGAACCCGGCGGTCGAGGATCAGGCGACCGACCGTGCGTTCCGGATCGGCCAACACCGCAACGTGTTCGTGCACAAGTTGGTGGCCTCGGGAACCGTCGAGGAGCGCATTGACGCGATGATCGGCCGCAAGCGCGCGCTCGCCGGCAAGGTGATTGGTACCGGTGAAAGCTGGTTGACCGACCTGTCGACCGATGAGCTGCGCGAGCTGCTCACCTACGACGCCACTGCGGAGGAGGACTGACGTGGCCACGCGCCGATCGTGGGACGACCCGTGGAAGCAGTATCCGGCGTCAACGCCCCACCGACCCGAGCAGGGCATCGCGACACGCAAGCAACGCGGCGAGATGGCCACCACGTGGTGGTCGACGCGGCTCGTCAAGCTCCTCGACTCGTACGGACTTGGGGCGCGCATGCAACGTGGTCGTCGCTACGCGCGCCAGGGCCAACTCGTGTCGTTCGACGTGCAGCCCGGCATCGTGGTGTCGCGGGTGCAGGGGTCGCGCAGCACCCCGTATGTGGTCACGGTGGCAGCAGCGACGCTCACCGACGAACAGTGGACCGCCGTGCACGGCGCTATCACCGCGAAGCTCACCTTTGCCGCGCAACTCCTTGCCGGACAGGTGCCTCCTGAGCTCGAGGAGGTCTTCGACGATGCCGGTGTTGCGCTACTGCCTGCCCGGTGGAGTGACGTGAGTGCCGCGTGCTCGTGCCCCGATTGGGAGAACCCGTGCAAGCACATCGCCGCCGTGCTCTATGTGTTCGCCGATCGACTCGACGACGACCCGTGGCAGCTCCTGCTGTGGCGCGGCCGCACGCGCGACGAACTGCTCGCACATCTGACCACTCTGGGCGACGCCGGCTCGGACGTCGCGCCGTGGTGGCCGCTCGTTCCCGAGAGGCCGTTGCCCGCCGATCATGATCGACGCGACACATGGGCTGCACCCGACCCGACGGCTGCGCTCACGCGCCTGGGACCACTCGACATCGCCGTGCGTGACCAACCCGTGACCGCGCTGCTCTCCGTTGTGTACCAAACGATCGTCGCCGACATGGTGCAGCGACATTGACGCCCAAATCCTCAGTCGTACAGGTTCGCGACGACTCGGCCTACGGTGCCCCGCTGCACCATGCGCGCCAACGCTGCCGGCAGATCCATGAAGTCGACCACCTCACCGATGATCGGCTTGACCGCGCCGGCGAGCACGAGTTCGATGATCTGGCGCTGGATCTCGCGGCCGAGTGACATCGGGGCGAAGTTCGCGCCGATACCTGCCTTGACCGCCGGCACGAGCTCGTCGGCCATATAGGACAGCAACACACCGCACAGCTTGATGTTCGCCATCGAAAGCTGACGCGGCACGATGAACTTCTGATCGACGTACTGCTTGTCAGACGCGAACCCCATCATCAGATAGCGACCGTTGTACGCCGTGCAGTTCATCGACTTGGTCATCACGGCTTCGCCGACGTTGTCGAAGACCACGTCGACACCACGCCGATCGGTGTGCTCCATCACGATGGCCGAGAAGTCATCGGTGGTGTAGTTGATGACCACGTCGGCACCGAGGTCGCGGCAGAGCTGCATCTTTTCATCGGAACCAACGGTGGCGAAAACCTTCGCACCGATGTGCTTCGCGAGTTGCACCGCAGCTGAGCCCGAGCCACCGGCCGCGGCGTGGATGAGGACCGTTTCGCCGGCCTTGAGCTCGGCGCGATCGAACAAGCCGAGCCACGCAAGGTGGAAGGGGAAAAACAAGCACGCCGCGGCGGGCATCGGAATCGACTCGGGCACCTCGAACAACGACCCGGCGGGGCAAATCACGTACTCCGCGAAACCGCCGACCGCTTGGCGCGTGGTCGACGAGACACGCTTACCGAGCAGCGCCTCGGCACCGGGGCCACACGCATCGACGATGCCCATCGTCTCCATACCGGGGCTGTACGGCAACTCGACACGCACCGCCATGTTGGCGCCGGTGACCCGCTCGTAGTCGTTCAGGTTGAGCGGCACGGCAAGGGCGCGCACGCGCACCTCGCCCGCGCCGGGCTCGGGCACCGGGACATGTTCAAGGCGCAGCACATCTTGCGGCTCGCCGTACTCGTGGACGCGCCACGCGCGCATCGTTGCCTGGGTCATGTTGTCCTCTGCTTCGGGGTTATTCGGGTCGGAGTCCGTAGCGCTCGATGTAGTCGGCGAACATGTGGCGCACGGCGACCGGATCGAGGCCGTACTCGGCGGGTTCGTAGCGATGAATGCCGTCGACACCTTTGGGATGCGCGGCGATGTAGTTGCGCATCGCGTCCGCGCCGACGCCACTCATCGGGAGATCGAACGTGTCGTAGATCTTGGTGATCTCCGCGAACTGATCAGCGGCGAAGTCGGGGAAGTACATGTCGTAGAAGATCGCGTCGGGATACTCGCGGGCGCGACGTACCGCGAACCCGTGCTCAATCTTCTTGTGCAGACGGCGCGTCCAATCGTCGGCCACCTCAAACGGATCGACGTCGTCGCTACCGCGCGTGCGTACCAGCGTGGTGAGGCTGGCATACGAGGTCATCGACTTCACCGGATCACGATGGGTGAACACGACACGAGCATCGGGATAGGTCGCGAGGAGATGCTCCAGCCCCCACAGATGCGCGCCGGTTTTGAGCACCCAACGATCGCCGGGCTTGCGCCAACCGAGGTGCTGCAACTGACGACGATGCAAGTCGTACACCGGCGCGAAGTCGGCGACGTCGTCAACCCAATCCTGATAGCTCGGCACATTGAACTGATTGTGAAACAGCGGCGTACACATCGCCTCACCCATCATCACCACGCACTCCTGCGACAGCAGCGCGCCGGTGGGATGCATGGCCTTGAACAGTTCGGATTGTCGATCGCCGGCTGGGATGTTTGCCTGACACGCCGCAATCCGGGGATCGGTCGCAGCCTCCTCCGTGGTAGGCGGCGGCGACGGGAACATGAGCTCCCAGGTGAGTGGCGCCCGGTTGGCCGGATCTTGATCCAAGATGTCGTGCAGGATCGTGGTACCGGTACGGGGCATGCCCACAATGAAAACCGGCTTTTCGATGGTGACATCGGCGATGGCTGGGAAACGCTTGCGATCCTCGACGTAGTGCAGCCGGTTCACGGTGTGCAACAACACCCGAGCTTTGGCCATGAAGCGGCCGACGTCGTTGAGTCGGGCCTCGGTGTTGAGGGAGTCGACGAAGCGCGCCAACGGTTCGACATAGGGGTCAGACCCGAAGTCGTCAAGGCCTCCGGTGCGCTCTTGCGCCTCGACCACGAGATCCTCAACGACGAGATCCTGATTGCGACTCATGGCGATGTTCTACTCCTTTGCGGTCCGCCGCAACGGAGACGGCCGCCGGACCACCGAACGCGATGCGACATCACGTCGCAGTAGCGTCCACGCTGACCAGGGGGAACTCGAATGCAAGTCGTCATCGTGGTGCTGGCAGTCGTCGTGGCGGTTGTCGTCTTGTTCTTCGCCGCCTCCATCAAGATCGTGCTGGAGTACGAGCGCGGGGTGATCTTTCGGCTCGGACGCTGCCAGGGCGCGAAAGGACCGGGTGTCTTCTTCGTCGTCCCGATCATCGACAAGATCGTGCGCGTCAACCTGCAGATCGCGTCGGTCCCCGTCGCCAAGCAGCAGGTGATCACCAAGGACAACGTCACCGCCACCGTCGACGCCGTTGCATATTTCCAGGTGATCGACGCCGCGGCATCAGTCGTGAAGATTCGCGATTGGTATTCGTCGGCCCAACTCGTCGCGCAGACCACGTTGCGCTCGACCGTCGGTCGCCACGAACTTGATCAATTGCTGAGCGAGCGCGAGCGAATCGACAGTGAGTTGCAAACGGCGCTCGACTCACAAACGATGGCGTGGGGCGTCAAGGTGCACCGCGTCGAGATCCGCGATGTCGGCGTGCCCGAGCAAATGCAACGCGCGATGGCCCGTCAAGCCGAAGCCGAGCGTGAACGTCGCGCGAAGATCATCGCAGCCGAAGGCGAACTCCAGGCCGCCGTGAAACTCGGCGAGGCCGCGACGATCATCGCTCGATCACCGGGCGCGTTGCAGCTGCGTCAACTCCAGACCATGGCCGAGATCTCCTCGGAGAACAACTCGACCATCATCTTCCCGATCCCGGTCGAAATCCTCGAGGCGTTCCAGTCGATGACGAGCTTGCGAGCCGCTCCACCTGCCGCGAGCTGACCAGCCCGAGCGACCCACTCGAGGCCCTCGCTGCGACACCCACGCGCATACCCCGACCGCGAGCATCGTGGTCACCGCCGACGCGGCCCACATCATGGGAAAGGATCCGAGTTCGCCCGAGTTGACCGTGCCGAGCGCGGTAACCATGACGGCGACGCCAAGCGTACTGCCGATGTTCTGCAACGTTTGGCTCAGACTTGCGCCCGCGGCCATCGACGTCGTTGGCAACGTGGCCAGGCTTACCGCGAGCATCGAGCCCCAGATCAATCCCGATCCGAGCCCCAAGGTGGCGATGGCCGCCAGCCAAAGCGCCATCGACGGTGAGGCTTCGATGCCAAAGGCCATCGACAACGTCCCGACACCCCACAACACGCCTCCCGCTACCAACACCGCGCGCGGTCCCACGCGAGCGGCGATGCGCCCCGATGCAACCGACATGATCGCCGTGCCGACAAAGATCGGCGCCGTCAACAGTCCGGCTCGTCGAATCGAGTAGTCCCAGACGTCGGTGAGAAACAGCACGCTGGTGAACAAGAACCCGAAGAAGCTGACGGAGAACACCAAGAGTGCGATGTTGCCGACGCCGAACCGCGTGTCGCGAAAGAGCGCCAATTCGAGCAGCGGACGCGGATGATGCAACGAGCGGAACACCACGAAGACCAGTAATGCGGCGCCGAGGACGAACGCTGTGAATGTGCGCGCATCGCTCCATCCCCAGCTGTGTCCTTGTACGAGCGCGAGCACTGCGGCGCCGATGCCAACGGTGAGCAACACTGCGCTCGTCGCGTCGGGCAAAGGCATACCGCGTTGACCTGGCAGCCCGCTGACCAGCAGCGCAACGGCAGCGAACGCGACGATGCCCAACGGTAGGTTCAGCAGGAACGCCCAACGCCAGCTGCCGACTTGAATGACCAAGCCACCGAGCGACGGCCCGGCCGCAGCACCAACCGCGCCGATAGCCGCGGCCGACGTGACTGCGAGTCCGCGTTTGGCCAACGGGAACTCGCGGTAGACGATCGATGCGCCGCTCGGGATGATCAACGATGCCGCGAGCGCCTGCGCGACGCGACAAGCGATCAGCACCGCGAGACCCGGCGCGGCTGCAGCCGCCACGGACGCGCAGGTGAAAAGGCCGGTACCGATCAGGAGCGCGCGCTTGTCTCCCCACCGACGCGACAGTGCGGCACCCAATACCAGCGTCGCGGCGCCGACGATGGTGAAGATGTTGACGGCCCACGACAGCGCGGCTTTCGACGCGTCCGGAAACGACCGTTCGAGATCCGGGAAGACCACGAAGACCATCGACAACGCCATGGCCATCTGCAGGTTCGTGAGCCCAACGGCAGCCATAGTGATCCACGCCCGCCGCATTTGCGCTCGCTCCAAAGCGTCGACCGTCATGATGCGCAGACCCTACGTGTCGCGGTTGTGCGAACGCCGATCCTTGCCAGAAGAAGCGGCTGGCCGGCTGTGACAGGATGGCTTACCGATCCACCGGGGGCTGCCGTGACCGATGTCCAGAGCGACACGACCGATTCGTTCATCCATCAACGCACCTGTTGTCTGTGCGAATCGATGTGCGGGCTCGACATCCATGTCAAAGACCAGAAGGTCACGCTGATCCGTCCGAACCGAGACGACGTGTGGTCGAAGGGTTTCATCTGCCCCAAGGGCACCGTGCTCGGCCACATGCACCACGATCCCGATCGGCTGCGTTCGCCGATGGTGCGCTACGGCGACGAGTGGCGCGAGGTCACGTGGGACGAAGCGTTCGACCGCTGCGAGGAGCTGTTGCACGGCGTGCTGCATCGCTATGGCAAGCAGGCGATGACTGCGTACATCGGCAACCCGTCGGCCCACAACTTCTCGCTCGGTCGCCACATCGGGTTGTTCATGGGGCTCGCCGGCTTCCCGCACATCTACTCGCCAGGCACCGTTGACCAACAGCCGAAGAACGTCTCTTGCTACTTGATGTACGGCAACCAGTGGTTCATCCCCGCGCCCGACGTGCCTCGGACCGACTACCTCGTGGTGATGGGCGCCAACCCGCACGCGTCGCAAGGCTCGCTCGTTGCCATGGCCGACATGTTGGGCGAGCTCGATCTGGTGCTCGAGCGCGGTGGCCGCGTCGTGGTCATCGATCCGCGGCGCACCGGCACCGTCGACCACGCGTCCGAGTGGATGCCCATCGTGCCCGGCACCGATGCCGCGCTGATGCTCGCCGTGCTGCATGTGCTGTTCGCAGAAGGCCTCACCACGCTCGGCACCGTGGCCGACATCGTGAACGGTTTTGACGACGTCGCCGCTTTGGCGAAGGAGTGGACGCCCGAGTCGGTCGCCGCGACCACTGGCATCGACGCCGCCAATATCCGCCGGTTGGCACGCGAGTTCGCGGCGGCACCGTCAGCCGCCTGGTACGGACGCATCGGTACGTGCAACCAGGAGTTCGGCACGCTCGCCTCGTGGCTGGTCGACGTGATCAACATCGTCACCGGCAACTTCGACCGGCCGGGCGGCATGATGTTCGGCAACCCGGTCGCGTCGCCGATGGCGTGGTTGGGCCGCGCCACCGGCGAAGCATTCCACGGTCGTTGGAAGAGCCACTCGCGGGGCGCATCGGAAGTACTCGGGCAGGTGCCCGTGTCGTGTCTGAGTGAGGACATCCTCGAGCCTGGCGATCGTCAGTTGCACTCGCTTGTTGTCATCGCGGGCAACCCGGTGATCAGTTCACCCGAAGCTGCCCGTATCGATGAGGCGTTGGCCACGCTCGACTGCATGATCAGCATCGACAATTGGCTGAATGAAACGAGCCGTCACGCGCACGTGATCCTGCCCGGCGCGTCCGCGCTCGAGCAGCCATTCTTCGGTGAACTCATCTGGGGCTGGGCGGTGCGCAGCGCGGGCAAGTGGGCCGACCCGCTCTTTCCGCTCGAGAACCGGCCCGAGGAATGGGAGATCCTCACGCGGCTCGGCGCGCTCGCGGCGGGCATGACCAACGAGCAAATCGATATTGCCGCGCTCGACGAGGGCTACTTCCGCGGCATCGCCGGCGTGCTTGGCGCCGACCCTGACGTCGCGTCGCAAAGGCTCACCAAGCCGGGGCCCGAGCGGCTACTCGATCTCGCGATCCGCATGGGCCCATGGGGTGATCGCTTCGGCGAGGTACCCGACGGCATCACGCTCGACACGTTCCGCGACAAGCCGAACGGTATCGACTTCGGCCCGATGGTGCCGCGTGCGCACGAGCTCGTTCGCACGCCGTCGGGCCGAATCGAACTCGCTCCGCAGTACATCACCGATGACTTGCCACGTTTGCGAGAACGTCTCAGTCGTGAGGACGGTGGCCTCGTGCTCGTGAGCCGACGCCACGTTCGATCGAACAACTCGTGGATGCACAACGTGAAGGTGCTCGTCAAAGGCAAGGACCGCTGCACGTTGTTGATCCATCCCGACGACGCGGCGCGCCTCGGCGTGGTCGACGGGGCGGTCGCCAAGGTTTCGTCCGAGTCCGGAACCATCGAGGTACCGGCTGAGGTCAGCGACGAGATGATGCGCGGCGTGGTGTGTCTGCCGCATGGTTGGGGTCACGACAAGGTCGGCACGCGCTTGTCGATCGCACGCGAGTACCCGGGCGTGAACAGCAATCTGCTGGCGCCGGGCACGTTCGTCGATCCACTGTCGAACAACGCCGCGGTGAACGGCATCCCCGTGGAGGTCGTACCCGCGTGACCGCGATTCACTGAGACCCCGCGATTCAGTCAACCACCGTGGCGTACCACGACGCGAGATCCTCGGCGCTCGGCTGCCCGTTGAGCAATTCGATCGTGGCGTCACGATGGCGAAGGTCGACGACGATCGGTTGCGCGACGAACACCAGGTTGCCGGCGACAAGACCGATGTGTGAAGTAAGCAGATCCCCGGCGGCGTACACCTTGGACGCGACATCATCGTGGACGATCATCACCTCGCCGGTACGCAGGTCCTGCACCGACAGGGTGGCGCCGCGCTCGCGTTCGAGCACCTCGAGCAGCGCCGTCGGGCGATCGAGCCAATCGGTGAGCATCTCGACGTCGGACATGGGCAGGATCTCGGCGTACTGATCGAGGAACTCGCGGCCCAACGAACCCTCGAACAGGATCCACGTCGCGACCAATCCATTACCGACGACTTCGGCGATGCGACGCAACTGATCCTCGCCGCGGCCGCCGGGCACCGCGTGGCTGACCAAGTGTTCGATGAGGTCAAGATGGCGAGGTGCGAGCGCGAAGTCGGCGAGCTTACGTTGCAGCCATCTGGCCTGCGCGGGTGGTGTGAGCGCAGTGGGCTTGTCGATGCAGCATTGCTTGTACTTGCGCCCTGAGCCGCACGGACAGAGATCGTTGCGCCCAACCGCATTGCGCCGCGGCGGCTGGATCGAAAGCAAAAAGGCGAGTTCGTCGTCGTCTTCGAGCTGCAAACGACGGCGCGAGTCGATGGCAGCATCCAAGTTGCCCCGCAAGGAAACCCAACGCGTCCATTGCTCGCGCGCGGCAAAGAACGTGGGGTCAGACGTTATGGCCTGCTCGACCAGACTCTCGGCAACCGTGGATTGGCCGACCGTCTCGACGAGCAGCGCCATGAGAAACGCTCCACCGGCGTGTGGCTTACCCTCAAGGGTGACAAGAGCCTCGGTGAACGACAACATCCTCGCCTGCGCCTCCTCGCCGAGTGCACCTGCGTAGTCGAACAAGGCGCGCGCGACATCGCTGTGCACCAACGCTTCACCCAACGCGCGGCTCGTGACACGCTCATCGTCCGCTGTGTCACCGTCAGGAAGGCCAAGCGTGTGAAATGCCCGACGAGCGACCGCGAACGCGTGCTCGCAACACGGCCCGAACCGATGTTGATCGGCGAGCTCGGCCACGATGCGATCGTGGCGGCCACGAAGGGCGAAGTCCGTGCCGATGACGCCGACAAAGGTGACCGCGGAAGCCAAACCGACATCGGTGAGCAGATCACCCAATGGACGAACGGCACCACGCCACGCGTGACTGCTGCGAGTCATCACGTCGAGCACCATGTCGTGCAGCTCGGCCACCATGGCCCCCTCGCCCACGATGTCATCGAAGGCCGCTCGGAGGAGGTCCGCCTCGCGGCTACCGCCGAGTGCCTTCGCCGTCACCAGCGAGACCGCGAGCGTGTCCGCCTTGCGTTGCAGTGCCAGAACGTTGCCGGGCTCAAACGCAGCCAACCATCCGGGGGGACCGACCAGTTGCCCGCAGTCATCGGGGTCTCCCACAACGAGCTCGAGCGAGCCCGAGCCATCCGCGAGGGCCAGCTGCTCGTCGCTGGCGCGATCGAACTCGATGACCGCGAGATCGGGCAGGAAGTCGAGCGACCCGCGCTCGCACTCCTCGGCAGTGAGGCGATGAGTGAACACCGAGCCGTCGAGACGTTGGTCGACGCGGATCACCTGCGACAGATCGCTCGACACCCAAAGGCGGTCGCTCAGCGAGAGCAGGGCACAGACCTCGTCGATCAGCTCGTCCTCCGCGTCGATGTCGTCGACGTCCAAAAACCGCAGGGCGCCGCGCCGATGCAGCTCGGCCGTCAACAGGGCGGTGTCAGTGGGGACACGACTGGTGAGCGATATCGCGATGTCGATGACACCGCGCTCGTCATCATCGAGCAACATCTCGCTGTCAGCGAACATGCATCGGACCCTACCCCGACCGGTTGCTGGGTCGGATGCGCCTATCGGCGCATCCTCTATGGAAATCCCCAAGAGACGACGAACCACGACACGTCGGCCGCGGCAGCGGTGTTCACGCGGGTGAGCGTGAGCTGCGTCGTCGAACTCAGCGCTGCGGTGAAGCTCGCAACACCCATCACGTCATCGGCCGTGTACGCGCTGCGGCCGCCGTTCTGACCGCCGCCGGATTGCGTCGACGCGAACGCTGACGATCGTGCCAATGTCACGGCCGTCAAGGAGGCGGTTGTGGAGGCCGTGCCCGATGCGATGGTCGCGCTGCCACTTTGCACCGTCGATCCATCCTTCAGCTCGATTGCCTGCCAGCCGATCTCGGTGACGTCGTAGTTCGTCGCGCTGCGGTCGAACGTGATCGTGGTCGCGTTCGTGAGCCGAGCCCGCACCAGCCCCGAGCCTATGTCGGTGCCCGTGCCGGTCGAACGCGTCGAGGCCAAGACGAAGGTGTGGGCCGTGTTGACCGAGGTACCCAAGGTCGCGGTCGTCGACGACGCGCCGCCCGTCAACGATGTCGTGCCCTTCTGCACGTTGATCAACGAGGGCGACGTGAACTCGATCACTTGCCAGTAGATGGTGTGCAGCGAGGTCGCGTTGATGTTGTCAACCCGCAGCTCCAGGTTCGTGGTGCTCGTGAGCTCCGCGATCTGGGGATCGTTGTCGCCCCACGAGCCATCGGTCTGGGCCGGCGTCTTCGAATAGGTGACAAACGCGGCAGCGATCGAGTTCACCGCGGTGATCGAGACGTCGACAATCGTCGCGTTCTGCGAGGTCGAGCCACGTTGCACCGTGACCCCGCAGTTGTACAAGATCACATCCCACTGAATCGTGATCGTGACCGGTGACGACTCATCGGTGACACGATTGAACTCCAGCGTGGTCGCGGACGCGATACGCCCCGACACTTCGGAGCCCACCGGCCGGTTGCTGTCATGGCGCGTGCTGAACAGCAGAAACGCCTTGGCCGTGTTCACCGAGGCGATGGTCACGATTGTCAGACCGTTCGTTGTGCTCGTGGTCGTGCCGCTCTGCACCGTGGCGCGGTGAAAGCACGAGGAGGTCGCCACGCTGTGCGACGCCGCCGGAGCCGACGTGAAGCTCGCGACGGCTACGCCACTCCCGGCCACCGACGCCACGCCGACGAGCGCGACAAGCACGCACGACAGGCCAAGTCGACGAAGGAGAGAAGTGTGCGCGCGCATGGGAAGTGTGGCTGCGCGTCGGCCACAACGATGTGTTCATGAGCAGTCCGCGATCTTTTCCAAGCCTTGCCTGATGAGGGCTCATGACTCGCTCAGAACATCCGACAGTCATCCATAGACCAACTGGGGTAGCAACACCTGGTGTCGCTACGAGCCCCCCTGCAACGATCGGATCGGCGGATGTACACAGTTACAAAGCGTGAGGCGCTGCGGCGGCGCGCAGCACGATTGCTTCTCACTCTGTCGCCCATGCAGCGCCTCGTACTGGCGACCTCGTCGCTCATGCTCGCCGTGAGCCTCACCGGCGTCGGCGTCTACGCGTCGTTCACCGCGACGGCAACGGCAACGCACACGGCATCGACAGCCCAGCTGACGCTTTCGCTCGGCACGACAGGCTCGGTCACCAACCGCATGACCGTCAACGCGAGCGGCCTCGTTCCGGGTGACATTTATTATCGCAGCGCCGACCTCATCAACAGCGGCAACCGGACACTGTCGGCGATCACCCTCACCACGACCGCATCGCCGAGCTCGCTGCTTGATACCGACACCACAAACGGCCTGCAAATGGTTCTGCAACGATGCTCGGCGTCATGGACCGAATCGGGTAGCTCACCAAACTTCACCTATTCGTGCAGCGGCTCCACCACGACCGTGCTGGCATCACGCGCGGTCATCGGCTCAGCAATCGCACTGTCAAACCTGACCGCAACCGCCACATCAACCACCGACCACCTCCTGCTCACGATGACGTTCCCATCCACAGCCGGCAACACCTTCGAAAACCTGACATCCACACTCACCTTCACCTTCACCGGCGCTCAGTAGTTCAGGCTCCCCGGAGTGCGCAGACCGGCGAAGTAGATTGACCGACAGTGCTCAACCGCACCCTTCGCCTCGGTGGCCTGACCCTGCTGTTGGTGGGGTTCGTGCTGGCCATTCTCCTGGCAGCCGGCCTGGTGTTCGGCTGGTGGCGTGTCATGCCCGTGCAAAGTGCGAGCATGGCGCCGGCAGTACCAAAGGGCTCTGCAGTGATCGTGACCCCCGAATCGTTCGACGATGTGAGGGTCGGCCAAGTCATCATTTACCAGCCGCCGATTGACGGCGCGTCGTTGCTCGTGCATCGGGTCACCGAAGTAAAGCGCGACGGCGCGTCGCTGTCGGTTCACACCCGCGGCGACGCCAACCCTTCGGACGATCCGTGGACCGCGGAGTTGCGCTCCGCTCCGGTCTGGCACGTGCGATCCGTCGTGCCGCACGCAGGCCGCGTCGTCAATGTGTTGCGGAACCGCGCGCTGCGCCTCGCGCTGTTCCCGATAGCCATCGGTGGCATGTTGCTTGCTCTGGTGAGCACGCTCGCGCACCTGCCGATCATCACCGAAGGTGACACGGAGGATGACGCGACGCCGGCCTCGATACCGACGATGACAACGGTGACCGCAGCCTCGCTTCGCGCCAATCGCCCGATCACCCTCACCTTGTTGCCGAAACGCGCGACGGTCGCTGCACCAAGCGAAGAATCGCCGCCGCCAATCACGCCACCACCCGACTGGTACCGCGATCCGCGCAGCCGTTACGAACTCCGCTACTTCAACGGATCAAAGTGGACCGATCATGTCGCCACTGCGGGCGTGCAAGCGCTCGACCCCGTCACCGCCGTATCTGTTTGATCACACCGGCAAGCGAGCGACGGCCGCTGTTGCGGGCACGTCGCGCCGGATGGGCGCGAGGGCGACACCGGCCGACACCGCGATGGCGATGCCGGAGAGAATGAACATCCACGGAATCGGACGCAGTGGGATCCTGTCCGCATTCGCAAATGTGGGACCCATCGCGGCCTGACTGTCGGAGAGATCGTGCGACTTCGCGGAGGTCGTGTCGTGCCAGGTCTCCGCGAACGCCGCGAGCGTCGGGAACTGTTGCGCGAAGAGCTGGGGCGCGTCGGCCGCGCTCGTGCCGTGCTGCGTTGCGTACGCGGGCTCCATCTTCGTACGCACGTCATCCACCATCGCATCGAAGAGCGCCGTTGCACCGACTGCCTTCTGCGCGGTGGCGGGTGCGAGTCCGGTGCGCCCCACTCTCGTAACGCGCACGGCAGCATCAACCTTGTGCGGAATGCCGACCGCGATCGGAGCAATGGCGATGCCGAGACCGACCAACAGCAACATCACCATCGCGATCCGCGTCGGCCGAACCAGCGCGAGCGCACCCGCACCGACGAGCAAGACGCCAATGCCGACGAACAGCCACGGAGCGCTCGACAAGGGCAAGAAGCCGACCGGTATCTGATCGGACGAGTGATAGTCGGCTCGCTCACGCTCCATTGTGGCGATCACGGGTTCGACCAACCCGACGACACCCGCAGCCTGATCGTCGAAGAGTTTGATGTTGGGCATCTCGCGCGCGAGGTAGTCGGCGAACTGCTGGTCATTCATGGCGAGGTCGCGCTGAAGCTGCGGTTGCGCCTTGCCGGCCAATTCGGCGCCGGCCGCCTTCAGCGACTCGAAACCATTGCGCAGATCAGCCAAGCCCTCGACCGACATGAGCGGCCGGTAGTGATCGGCGATCGTTGCCGCGTCACGCGACCGACTGTAGACATGCTCGGCAAACGTGAAGCTCAGCAGCATCACACCGGCGACGATTGACAGCCCGGCAACGACTCGACGCATGTTGCGCTCCCGAAACGTAGACACGCCGCTGTTCGGGGCGGTTCGTTCTCCGGATCAGTGCACCGTGAGCCGGCGCCGGGTCGCCCACACGCCGGCACCTGCAAGTGCGGCGATAGCGGCCGCGCCGATGGCCAGCGGACCTTCAGGCACCGTAGCGGGCGGAACATTCGTAGCGAAGTCGACGAAGGCTCCGGCGGTCTGGCCGATGGTACGCGGGCGTTGGCTGAAGACGAAGCTGGTGCCGCACGTAGCCCTCACTTGAATCCACTTCTGCACAGCGCCAGACGACCCGAAGTTCTCAAGACGCGTGATGTTCGATTGGCCGCCGTAGGTGGGCGTGATCGTGTAGACGTGTTGGTCGCCGTGCGCAAGGATCACTGGCTTGGCGAAGGCCTGAGCACGAGCAAAGACCTTGGCGCGAATCGCGGCGAACTCATCCGCAGTGCTCACGACGTCGTTCCCGGTTACGTTCGCCGGCGCCGGTTGATCCGCGAGCAAGGCCGGTTCGGCTTGGGTCATCAAGAACACACCGTCGCTGTTGTTCGTCGTGGCCGCGTCGAAAATGGCGTCGATCCAGGTGAGGTCGGCCGCAGTGCGGGTCGCGACCTCGGCGTCTCGGGCCGCCTGCCCGGCGGCGACGCCGAGCGGGTCGACGTAACCTGAGCTTCCCTTCCCACCAACGACGGCGAGGTTCGGGTGCAGCAAGCCATTCGCGCTGGAGACTGCATGGATGTCGCCAAAGGTGACGCAGTCCTGGTTGAACCACGTGTTCTCGGCGAGGGTCGGCTGGGTGTGCACCGGCCTCGTCACGGCAAGACCCGCGCCAACAGGTGTCGTCTGACCCGGCGTCGCGAAGTACAGCTGACGCACCTTCGCCAACCGCGTCAGCGGATCGAAGTTGCCGTTCGTATCACGGTGACAGTCCGTCCAGTCGTTGTCTCCGGGGGTGTACCAGAAGGGCCGCGTGAATCCTTGGAATCCGGTGAGCGTGGTGTTGAAGCTCGCGTCGCTGCACGAGTCGCTTCCCCCCTTGAAGTCGCCTGAGTGTGCCGTGAGTTGCACGTCAGGGTCGGCATTGATGTCGGCCACGAGCGCGGGCAGCAGCGCTTGCTCCGCGGGCGTGTACGGGACGTCGCCGATGAAGGCGAAGTTCACCGTCGCCGGGCTCGCCGAGGCCGGTGCAATGGACGCGAGCGGGGTCAGCAACGCCGCAGTGGCGGCCGCCGCGCCGATCAGGCGCGTGCGACGCGCGGAACGAATCGTGGTTCTGTTGGACATGCGCAATCTCCCGATAAGCGGCCGTTCGCCGCGGCTCCAGCAGACGATGACAGCCGCAAACCAACTCCACGTGGCCTCCATGTGGAGAGTGCACCGCGCGAGAGCGAACTCGCTCAGTCGTGGCGGCCGGTAACGGCGACGCGCACGCCGAGCGCGACGATCGTCATGCCGCCGAGGCCACCGATGCGTTCGAGTCGCTCCGGGCGCTGCGTGAACCAATTGCGGGCGGTGCCGGCGAGCAGCCCCCAGGCACTATCGGACACCAGCGCGATCGCCGCGAAGACCAGACCGAGCACAGCCATCTGCACCGATACCGACGCGCCGTCGCGATCGACGAACTGCGGCAACACCGCCGCGAAGAACACGACGACCTTCGGGTTGGTGGCGCCGACGACAAAACCCTCGCGGATGATGCGACGCACCGGTCGCGGCGCAACCTCACCACGCAAGCTCGCCGGCAGCTCGCGACGGTGGCGCCACATCTGCACGCCGAGGAATGCCAAGTAGGCCGCGCCGACGAACTTGACGATGGTGAAGATCACCAGGCTCTTCGTGATGATGCCGCCGAGCCCGAACGCCACGAACAACGACAACGTCAGTGCACCCATCGTGTTGCCGAGCACGGTGGCCAATGCCGCCGTACGGCCGAAGGCGACGCCCCGGCTCACCGTGAACAACACGCTCGGGCCAGGGATGACGATGATGGCGAACGCGGCGAGCGCGAAGCCGAAGACTTGGTGTGATGACACAGCCGCGAGGCTAGGTCGCGCGGCCACCACTGTGCCTCGGCATATCGCTCGGCTACTTCACCGTGACCGTCGCGTACATGCCTTGAGCGAAATGACCAGGCAGGTTGCACAGAAACACATAGGTGCCCGGCTTGGTGAGATCGACCGAGCGATCTTGCGCGCCAGCCGGATCGATGTTCTCGCCGTCGCTCACCTTGTTCATGCCAGGACCGTCTTCGTTGACCGTGCCATCGGGCTGCTTCGGAAAGCTGGCGGGTTGCAGATCGGTGGCGAACACCAAAACCTCGTGGGCCACCTTGCCGTCGTTCGTGAAATGGAACTTGACGTTGCCCGCGACAATCGCGGTCGGCACGTGGATCTGGAAGTCGGTCAACGACACCGCTGTCGGCGCGGCGCCCGAGGTGCCGGCTACCGCGACCGAATCGCGGTTTGAGAGCGCGACCACAAGTGCGCCAAAGGCCATTGCAAACGCGGCGGTAGCGATCAACAGGACCGCCGTTATCGCGCCTCCGCCCGCCGCTGGTCGTGACGACCCATTTGATTGTTGGTCCATGTTGTTGCCCCTCGCGCGGATGCACAACGTCCAGCCACTGGCCGTTGTCCGCTACGACGAGCATTCACGATGCTCTGGCTCCACAACAGAGCACAAGGGCCGCTCGTGGGTCGCGATCTGTCAGGAGCCCGGCACGAAGCCGCGGGACGCGATCAGTGGCAGATCGTTGTACGTGACGATCCCGGGGCGCGCATTGCAGATCGCCGGAATTGCGTTGATCGCCGGTAGTGACGTCATGATCATGCCCAGCACCATGTAGTCGGTGAATGATTTCGCGACGAAGTCTTTCGGCGGGAAGATCTCGAGCTTCGTACGCACACACGGCAATCCTTTGACCTCGACCACATAGCCGTGCTCGATGGCCCAGTCGGGCTCGAGGGTGCGACCCTTGCGCCACCGAACCCGAAGCTCGACGATCGTGTTGCCGTTACGGCGCCCCTGCCAGCTCGCGGCGACACCGGCGACGCAACCGGCGGGGATCATCCAGGAACCTAGATCGAGGTCCTCGGTCGTCTGCGCGAACTCCGATTCACAACGCACCTCGTCGAGTTCGACGCCGAGTGCCTCCGCCATCATCCAGACCGCGTCGCCGAACACCGCTGTGCCCTTTTCGACCATCGCCGGCAGCTCGGGGTCGTCGATCGGACGCGCATAGCCGACCGACATTTCGGTATCGGGCGAGTCGTAGCCCGTTGAGTCGACCGACTCCAAAACGCAGATCGAGTCGACACGATCGCAGATGCCGGCCGACACCAAACCCAACAAGTTGGCAAAGCCAGGGTTCATGCCCGAGCCAAAGATTGAGCTGCCGCCGCGCGCGCACGCTGCTTCGATCTTGGCTCGACCTGCACCAAGCGAGTGGCCGGTGATGAACGCGGCCGTGGCCGTCACGTTCACCCCTGACTCGAGGATGCGCACCAGCTCGTCGACATCGGGCCATTTCGGGTTGTACACGACGCAGTCAGGCTGCAAGGCAAGCAGCGCCGCAACGTCGTTGGTAGCGGTGATGCCCAGCGGCTCGATGCCGCACAGCTCGCCGACATCGCGACCGACCTTGTCGGAGCTCCATGCGTAGCAACCGACGAGCTCGAGCTGGGGGTTCGTGACAATCGCCCGCACCGAGCGCATGCCGACGTTACCGGTGGTCCATTGAAGGACGCGATAGGTCATGCGCTGTTACAACTCAGCACGTGACCCGCCACGACATCCTCCAACGTCTCAGTACCACGACCGTAGCAACCGAACGGGCCCTCGTCACCCGCGGGGACCTGTCGTAGTGTCATCGCATGATCGACCAGCACCTCGACATCACCACCGCACATGGCACGATGAACACCTTCACCACTCACCCGGAAGAAGGCGGGCCGCACCCGGTGGTCCTGTTCTACATGGATGCACCCGGCAAGCGCGAGGAGCTCCATGACATGGCTCGCCGCTTGGGCACTGCCGGTTACTACGTGGTGTTGCCCAACCTGTACTACCGCGGCGCGACGGAGTTCAACATCTTCTCCGGCGACCCGACGCATACACGCGAGCGCATGTCAGAACTCATGGGCTCGCTGACCGACGACCTCGTAGCGAGCGACACTGACGCGCTCTTCGCGCACGTCGACCGCGACCCCGCCGCCGACGCATCACGCATTGGCTGCATGGGGTATTGCATGAGTGGACCGTTCGCCTTCGCGATGGCAGCCATGCGCCCCGAGCGCATCAAGGCGGCCGCTTCGCTCTACGGCGTGCGTCTCTTCGGCGAAGGCTCGCCCGCGGCGCTCGCGGCCAATGTCCGTGGCGAGCTCTACTTCGCGTGCGCCGAGTTCGACGACTACGCGCCGCGCGACATGATCGATGGACTCGAAGCACATCTACGCGACATCGGCGCCAACGCGCGCGTCGAGTGGTATCCGGGGGCGCATCATGGATTCGCCTTCCCCGGCCGCGGCGCGATGTACGACAAGGAGTCGGCTGAACGTCACTGGGAGCGCCTCCATGCGCTTTTCACACGCAACCTCCGCTGAACGCGTCGCCACGATGGTCACGCGCTGACGCCGCGTGCGCCAGAATCCTGCGATGAAGCTCGCCCGGTCTGACCTTCGCCTCTTCGTGCTCTGCACTGTCGCCGTCGTTTTCGCGGGGATCTTTCGCTTCGTCGCCGCCGGGGACATCGTGCCGTTCGTGGTCGCTGCCGCTGCACTCGCGTTGTTGGCGATGCTCGTCGGCCGCAGCGTCGAAGCGCTCGGCGATCGCCTCGGACCCGGCGCGACCGGTGTTCTGCAGAGTGGGCTCGGAAACTTGCCGGAGTTGTTCGTGTCGATCTTCGCGCTACGAGCCGGGCTCACCACCGTGGTGCAAGGCGCGATCGTGGGCTCGATCCTCGGGAACGTGCTGATGATCCTCGGGCTCGCGTTCGTTGTCGGTGGCGTCAAGTTCGGGCCGCAACATTTCGGCGCAGAGCAAGGGCGCATGGTGTCGTTGCTGCTCGTACTCGGCGTCGCGGCTTTGTGCATTCCGTCGCTGACATCGTCACTGCACACGCCCGCCGCGGGCCACGAACAGGCGCTGTCGAACGTGGTCGCGATCGCGCTGCTCGTGATCTTCGGTCTCTCGTTGCCGGCCTCGCTTCAGAAACAGCCAGGAACCGCAGGAGCGGGCGCCGATGCATCGCACAGTGCCGCGGCGATCGAACACACCAACCTGTGGCCGATGTCGATGGCCATCGGCATGCTCGCACTCTCCGGGCTTGGCGCGGCGTTCGTTTCAGAGTGGTTCGTGCACGCGCTCGAGCCCGCGATCAAAGCGCTTGGCATCTCCGAAGCCTTCGCCGGCCTCGTGATCGTCGCGATCGCCGGCAACGCAATCGAAAACGTGGTCGGTATCCAGCTCGCTGCCAAGAACCAGCCCGACTACGCGGTCAGCGTGATCCTGCAGTCACCATTGCAAGTGGTACTCGTGCTCGCGCCCGTGCTCGTCTTGTTATCGCAGTGGATAGCACCGGTCGGGTTGACGCTGGTGTTTCCGCCCTTGCTGCTCGCCGCGATGATCCTCGCAACGATCATCACCGTCGTGGTCATGCTCGATGGTGAGAGCACGTGGCTCGAAGGATCCGCGCTGCTCGCGCTCTACGTCGTGATCGCCACCGCGTTCTGGTGGGGCTGAGCCGCCACCGCGCGATCAGCGCAGCGACGCTTCACCTATCGGCTCGAGTCCTTGGCCATTCCCGACAGGTTGTGGTCCACGAACGTCCTCGCGATGTCGTCGATGTCACGACGATCGTCGGCAATCCAACGCGCGATGCCCCAAACTCCGTCGCGAAGAAATCGGAACGTGAGCTCGACATCGAGGTCTTCGCGTACCGAGCCGTCGGCCACGCACGCGCGCAAGAGCGCACACCAGATCTGGCGAACCTCTTCCGCTGCGATGGGCAAGAACGCGAAACGCTCCTGTTGATACAGCCAAGTCTTGTCGGACTGCAATACGTTGGCGGCCGCATGGTGCGTACCAACGGCATGCACCGCAACGACGAGCACCGCCCGTAGAGCGTCGAACGGATGAGCGGCCTCTGCGACGACCTCGCGGTAGCGCCGCAGGAGATGCTCGGTGAACTCACTCAGGAGCTCATACGCGATGTCTTCCTTCGCCGCGAAATGCCAGTACAAGCTGCCCGAGAGGATGCCGGCACGATCAGCGATGTCGCGCACCGTGGTGGTGGCATATCCCTGCTCGGCGAACAGCTCGCCGGCGAGGCGAACGATCTCCTGGCGCCGCGGGCTCACACGAACTCCGCTCACGACCGCTCCGTGGACGGCGCGACCATGAGCCGCGCGTCGGTGTACGGATCATCATCAGGACGACATATTTGGCCGTCGATCGCCCGACCGCATTGCGGGCAGAGAAACATCCGAAACACCAGTGACGACCCGGTGTCGGGCTCGGGATCGGAGAACAGCGGACCGAGCCCGCCGAGCGGCTGCTCGTATTCGGCACAGCCGCGCCGGTATCCCGCGTGTGCAACGCCCAGGCGTTGGTCGCAGCCAGCGCACGCCAACCAGGCCGCCGAGTCGTGGCCGGCGACGATGGCCACGCCGTCGATCAGACAACCGCAGCCGATCGTCGCAGATCGGCCGGCAACGGGGTCACGGGGCGGGCGCGCCGCAGCGAGCCTCGCCGTGAGGTGTATCGATCGGGCCGCCGCGGTGGCCGTTTCGTCAACATCGCCCGCGTCTTTCATCACCACGCCATACAACGAAGCTTGTTCCGCCGCGGTGGTGCGGCCGCTTGCAACGTCGGCGGCGACGAGACTCGGCGACCTCTCGAGTGGATCGCCGTATCCGGCGCCCGGGTTGGGCAGTACCTCGAAGACGTCATCGACGCCAAGCGCATTGTCATAGCGCTTCGGCTCCGCCAGCCCGCCGTGCGGTGCCATCTGACGCAGCTCGCCCGGATCGCCCGGAACTTGGCCACGCGCGAACCAGTCTCGGATCGCGGTGTCGGTGGCATGCCACTGGTAGCCGCCCGTGGCCGGATAGCCACCGGCCAGGCCGACGCCTTGCGTGACGCTCTTGATCAGGCCACCCGAGGCAATAGTCGATGCGCTCGTCTTGTGACCGACCCACGCACTCGCGATCGTGCAGCCGCCCCGCCACCGGCCGTGGCCACCCGAACCTGCGATCTCACGGCGATAGAGGTACAGAAACGGAATGACTCGCTCGTACTTCTCGGCGTCGGAGATTGGACTCATCGTCGCGTAGAGCGGTCCGCCGTGATCGATCCCGTCACGAAAGTTGAACGCGCCCACACCTCCCGCGACCGTGTCGAGGGTCAGGTCGTGATAGTGGCCGCCGTACTGATCGATGCCCGACATTCCGTTGTACGACGCGGTGTGCGCGGCGGCGCCCGCAAATGCGTGCGCGGCGAGCACGGGGTCACCGGAGCACATCTTGCTGGCTAAGAGTTGCGCCTGGGCGAGCGCCACGAGCGTGCCCAACGACGTGCTCACCGCAGACGGATGCGATGCGGCGGTGATCGTGCCGAGCTCAAAGTCGAAGTCGAGCTTGCGAAGCAAACCTGCGCCACACAGGTATTGGTCGTAGGCGACAACGGGGAAGAGGCCGTTCATGACGACGGCGCGCAGCAAGCCAGGCGTGATGTTGAACGAACCGACCGCAGCGTCGGTGCCGCGATTCGACACGAGCAAGCGATCGCCGACCTTTTCGTAGGACAGACACACCCGGTACAGCTGGTGATCGCCTTTGACGGCGCCAGCCACGTAACGCTCGTCGCGCCACGTGGCGTCAGGCAGGCTCGAGAACCGTCGACCGACGACATCCGCGGTCCGCTCGATCGTCTGCTCCATCACCGCTTTGATCGTGGAAGCGCCGTATCGCTCGATGAGCTCGAGCAACCGCCGTCGCGCGAACCGAAACCCGGCGAGCTGTGACTTCATCTCGAGCACCATCACCTCGGGCATGCGCGAGCGACGCGTCCACGCGTCGATGAGGTCTTCACGGACCCCGTTCGCGTCGGCGAGCTTGATCGGCGGCATGAACGTAGCTTCGCTGAACACGTTGACCGCGTCCTGCACGAAGCCACCGGGTTCGGTGCCACCCAGCTCGCGCTGATGGGCGCAGTTGTAGACCCATGCGAACAGCCCACCATCCACGAACACCGGACCGAATACCGCAGTGTCCATCTGGTGATTCGTGCCGACCCAAGGGTCATCCTGGATGAAGATGTCGCCATCCGCTATGCCGACGTTCGACGAGCGGTGCTCGAGCGTCCATTTCACGACGAGGTCGGCACAGCCGGCGAAGAAAATCGAGTTCGGCCCGAACACCGCACCCTCACCGCGCCCAGTGAGCAGCGACGTGTTGAAGTCATAGCCTTCGACGACGATCATCGACCCCGACACCCGCCGCAGTGTTTCGCCGTGATCGATGTTGAGATTCCACAGCTTCGAGCGCACGACCTCGTAGGTGATCGGGTCGATGTCGGCCGCACGTTCGTCGTGAAACGCGAGCCGAGGATCGATGATGAGTTCGGCCGGAGGAAGGTAGCCGTCGCGGAACGAGGCGTACCGGCGACGCACCTCGTCAGAGGCGAATTCGGCTGCGGTCGCCTTCGATTCGCTCGCCCTTGATTCCTTGGTCATAGATCGACCGCCCCGGTGAGGCCAACGGTGAGGCTGCCGTCGGCATCCATCAGCGCGCGCTGGTGCGGACGCACCGCAACCACGGTGTTCGCGAATTCGATCACCGCAGGTCCGCTCACATGCATCCCTGGCCTCAGCGCCGATCCTTCGAAAATCGGCGTGGCCAACCGATCACCGACTTCACGCCAATAGACCAGGCGGCGACTTGGCTCGGCGCTTGGTTCGGAGCCACCACGAGCCACCGTGCGCGTGCGCAATGCGGCACGTGGCTCGCTTACGGTGACCCGCAACGCTGTAAGCACGATGCCAGCCGCGCGGTAGCTCGTGCCCTCGCCATACAGCTCCGTGTACACGGCCTCGAATCGATCGATCGCGTCGTGGCCCCACGTATCGCCGACGGTGCCCGACTCCAAACGCGTCTCGACCTCGTACACCTGGAGCGAGTACTTCATGTCGGCGTGATAGTCGTACACCGCCGTATCGGGATGCTCGAAGTTCGCCGCGGCGTAGGCCCGCGCGTTGGCCTCGAGCAGGGCCGCTACAGCGCCGACCGCCGCAAGATCGAAGGGCTCGCGCAGGAACAGCGGCAACGTGAACGTACGGCGTTGTTCGAGCAGCGCGCACCCGAACGCCGACCATACCGACGCGGTGTCCGCGAGCGGATAGACGACGCGATCCACGCCGAGCCCGCGGCCGTACAGTCCGGCATGCGCACCTCCAGCTCCGCCGAACGCCCACAGGGTGAACCCGCGCGCGTCGTGGCCGCGGGTCACCGTGGCGCGGCGCACGAGGTCTTCCATCTTGGCGTCAATGACCTCGACGATGCCCGCCGCACACGCATGCAGCCCGAGGCCGAGACGGTTCCCGAGGGCGCCGACCGCTTGCACCGCTGCGTCGTAGTCGAGGCGCAAACCTCCGGCGAGCGGACGGTCGGGGTTGAGGATTCCGAGCACCAAATCGGCGTCGGTCACCGTGACCTCGGTGCCACCTCGCCCGTAGCACACCGGCCCGGGGTCGGCCCCCGCACTCTGCGGACCGACGCGCAGTCCACCACTATCGGGATCGACCCACGCGATCGAGCCACCTCCGGCGCCGATCGATTCGACTTCGACCTTGCGGAGGTAGACGAGCTGGCGTTCGATCACCGTCTCTTCGTCGTACGACGGCTCGCCGCCCACGATCACCGACACGTCGAGCGTGGTGCCACCCATGTCGGTGACCACGATGTCGAGTTCGCCGCGCGTCCGGCCGTACAACGCGGAGCCGACCACCCCCGCGACCGGACCCGACTGCACCGTGCCGAGCGGAAACCGCCTGGCCTCTGCGGCCGGCACAAGGCCGCCTTCGAC
>JAYUFA010000460.1:0-26638 GCA_043738925.1 Actinomycetota bacterium | reverse complement strand
GAGACCTTCTGAGGTCGCGGCCACTGCAATCGCTGGTTGCTTGTAGCGCGCTGCTGCTCGTCGGTTGCGGCGGGAGCGGCGACAACCTCGACGCGGTTTCGGTCCAACGCGAGATGCCAGCAGTCCTCGCTGCGACCATCACGAAGATTGTTTCCACGACGCAGACCGGAGGCCGACCCGTCGGCGCCGTTGATGTCATCGATCGATTTGGACGCGCAGACAAGCAATCCGGGTTTCTGCAGGCAAATCCACATGGCGAGCCGATCGGAGACGAGTCCCGTCGCGTGATCGAGCTGGCGCTCGCGTCGCCTTCGATCCACTGGGTTTCCAGTCTCGGATCGTCACCCGACGGACCCCTGACGACAATCGCCGGGACCTACCCGGAGCCGGTCCGTCTGACCGTGATCGTGGGCGCACCTGTGATCAAGACGTCGAGCGCGTCGGTAAAAGTCGAGACCCGATGCGGCCGCGGGTGTCACGGCGGCGTGACGATGTTGCTGTCGCGTTCCCAAACAGGTTCGTGGTCCGTCAGCGGCACCGACGGCGGCTTCATCGAGTAGTCGCGAAGATCAAGCAGGATCCCACCGCAGATCGGCCAGTGAATCTTGGCCGACCGACTATCCGACGCGTTTTCGCGCTGGCCGCGCTCAGTTCTGTCGCGCGAGTGACCAACTGCGCGATGGTGCCGTGGTGCCAACGACGCAACCGACGGACTCCACAAGCGCAGACGTAGTCGATCCGGACCTCACATCCAGTCGACGCCACTGAAGTTAACGCGGGCGAGAAGCTGGAACCAGGTCGAACGCTTCCCTGTCGTAGGCTCGGCCCATGGAACTGGTGCGCCTTGGGGACGGCGTCTACGCGTGCGAGCAAGAAGACCGCGGTCTCGGTTGGTCGAACTCGGGGTTCGTCGCGCGTGGCGGCGGGTTCGTCGTCGACACGCTGTACGACCTGCCGCTCACCCGTCAGATGATCGAGTTGTACGCGTCGGTGCATCCCGAACCTGCGACGCGGCTCGTCAACACGCATCACAACGGTGATCATTGTTGGGGCAACCAGCTCTTCGCGGGCGCGGAGATCATCGGGCATCGGGGATGTGCCGATCGCTTCACCATGTTCCAACCCGCGGCTGCCGAAGCCATCCGCACGATGGAACATCCGCCCGAGCACTTGCGCGATTTGCAGCACGAGTTCTCGCCCTTCGACTTCCGCGGCATCGAGCTGACGCCACCCACCCACGTGATCGACGGTGACCTCACGCTCGATCTCGATGGCACGCGCGCCGACATCATCTACGTCGGTCCCGCGCACACCGAAGGCGATCTCATCGTGCACCTCCCCGACTCCGGTGTCGTTTTCGCGGGCGATGTGTTCTTTCATCGCTGCACGCCAATTGGATGGGAGGGTTCGACCGATCAATGGGTGCGCGCTCTGCACACGATCGAAGCGCTGGGGCCCCAACACGTGGTGCCCGGCCACGGGCCCGTGTGCGGTGTCGACGGCGTGCGCGGCATGCGCGAGTACCTCGAGTACGTGCAGCGCGAGGCGAAGGTGCACCACGCGGCCGGGCGATCTGTGCTCGACGCGTGCGCCCGCATCGAGCTCGGCCCATACGCGCAGTGGAACGAGCCGTTCCGTCTCGCGGCCAACGTCCACCGCGTGTACCGCGAGTGCGCAGGTTCGCATTGGGATGATCCCGTTGACGCCGCGCAGGTGATGGCCGACGTCCGCGTCCTCGGGCTGCGCATGGCTCGCTGATCGCCACGCCCGTTGTGCAAAACGTCGAAGGACCGAGGCGGTGCGTGCGGGTCGTCGTTTCGATCGCGTCGCAGCACGCCCGATGTGCCGGGTCGTTGTCGTCGGCGGCGGCGAGCAGCACTCCGGTATCGATGATCAACACGGTGATCAGCTACGCCCGAATCCTTCGGCCAGCATGTCATCAGCGTCGACTGCGCAACGGCCACTCGTTGACGCGCCGAGACTGACGAAACCGAGCTTGCGACGCTCCGGCGAAGCGCTCGCGGCGAGTTCTTCCAAAAGCTCCTCCGAGGTGACCCCGCGGCGATTCGCTTCGGCGGTGAACCGGCTGGCAAGCTCCTCCGCGGTCATAGCCATGTGAGAAGTTACCTTGGCGCCGCACAGATTTTCGGAGCTGTCGTTGGGCACACGGCGCCGCCTCTCCACCGATTTCCTGGCCGCAATCTGCCGCGAATTGCGAGCAGACCCCGCCGACCGTTGAGGACGTTCGCTCGCTCGCAGCGGCCGCGTCTGCAGAGCCTTACCCCTCGTCAGAACCCGGGTCGTTTCATGCGGCGAAGGGCCGGCGTCAGATCCGCGTACGGGTGTCTGAAGTGATCGGCCAGCGAGTGCATGAGATAGCGAAAGATCTGGAAAGGCTATTGGAAGCGTCTTGTGAATGATGGCATTCTGGGGGATGCTCGATGCCGGCGGCCTGCTTTGGTTCTTGGGCGGTTCCATCGGCTACGTCGTCGTGGGCTATCCCGCATGCGTCGCCGTGCTCTCCCGAATCCGTCCGCGCCCGATCCAAACCGAAAACGCGTGGCACCCGACGATCAGCGTCGTCATCGCCGCCCACAATGAAGGCGATGTATTGGGGCCGAAGATCGACACGGTCCGTCGCGCGGCTTGCGGCTCCGATCGTCTCCAGATCCTCGTGGTCGATGATGCGTCGACGGACGACACCGTGGCCGTCGCACAGACCGCAGGCGCGCAGGTGCTCAGCGTGCCCCACCGCGTCGGAAAGAGCGAGGCGATCAACCGCGGTGTGCGCGAATCGACCGGCGACATCGTCGTGCTGAGCGACGCGTCGGCGATGCTTGATCCCGTTGCATTGCGGGCACTCGTCGCACCGCTCGGCGATCCGACGGTCGGCGTCGTGTCGGGCGCTATCGACTATCGGGGCACGAATCGGGCCGCCAGCGGCGCACGCTGGTATTGGCGCTACGAGGACCGGATCCGTCGCTGGGAGACCGCAAGCGGGTCAACGGTCGGCGTGAACGGCAACCTTTTCGCGTTCCGGCGTGCCGACTTCGAGCCGCTACCGCCCGGAACGGTCAACGACGAATTCACCATTGCGATGCGCATCGCCGCGCGCGGAGACCGCGTCGTCTACGCCCCGAATGCGCGATGCACCGATGCCGCATCAGTCGATCTCAATGCGGAACGGGCACGGCGATCGCGTATCAGCGCGGGCCGGGTGCAGGCGCTACGAGGCCCATTGTCAGGGCTCTGGCGTCGCCCGGTTCTCGGTTGGCGCGTCGGTTCGCACAAGGCGTTGCGTCTCGCCTTGCCGTTCTTGGTCATGGCGGCCGCGCTGCTCGTGCCGCTGCACTGGTGGCAGGCCGCGCACCGACCTGGCACGCACGGATGGCGGCGTCTCGTTCGTCTCGATCGTCCGTTCGCGGACGCGCTCGTCGCCGCGGAGTCGGCCGTGGCCGGCGCAACCGCTGTCGCGATACTCGCCGAGCGGCGGCACGCGCATCTTCCCTCCGTACTTCGCGTTCTGGCGTACGCAGCGCACACGGCCGCCGCCACCGCGACGGGCGCTGTACGCGGAGCGCGGGGCCGCCAATCAGCGACGTGGACGACAGGCAACGCGACGCGCGCACCGCGCCGAGGGACGATATGAGAGCCCAGATCCGAGCACTTCATGTCATCGATTCGTTCGAGGGGGGCGGCGCGGAGCGGGTACTCGCGACGCTGGCAAGCGTCGCGAACGACTCCGGCATCGACATGGCGATCGCCGTGATGTCTGTACGTGATGAACGCAGGAGAGCGCTGCAACATCTGTTCGCAGACTTGAGGCCCGCGCCGGTCAACCTCGGTTTCGCGCGGCTCGCCGATCCTCGGGCCTTCGGGCGGCTGGTCCGAACGATCCAGAAGTCGAGATGCGAGGTCGTGCACGCCCACCTCGAGGACGCCGCAATCGTCACCGTTCTGGCGGCGCGCATCACTCGACGACCGTGCGTCGTCACACTCCATCATGTACAGCCCCCGACCAGCCGTCGTGCGGTGATGGTCGAACGAATCGCAATCGGTTTGTCGACCAGGCTGGCGGCACGACTCGTGTTCGTCTCGGAAGCGGCCCGGGTCGCCGCATCGCAGCGGTTTCGCCCAGGCGCCAACTGGACGGTCATCGAAAACGGCGTCGTACTGCCCGCAAAGGTGACCACGAAGCCTGTCGGGACCTCACCCCAGGTCGTGCTCCTCGCCGCGCTGCGTCAAGGAAAGGGTCATGATGTCGCCATCGCCGCGTGGCCCGAGGTGCTCAAGTCGGTTCCCGACGCGAACTTGTCCTTTGTCGGCGCTGGCGCCGAAGAGACAAACCTGCGGACTGCGATCGCCGAGGTAGGTCTGGCCGGATCCGTTGCGCTCACGGGATTCCGAGCGGATATCGGTGTGGTCCTCGACGAGTGCGATCTCGTCGTGTTGCCATCCTCCTTTGAGGCATATCCGACAGTGCTGCTCGAAGCCGCCGCTGCTGGCCGCGCGGTAGTGGCGAGCGCCGTGGGCGGCATACCTGAGATTGTCGAGCACGGGGGCACCGGCCTTCTCGTACCGCCTGGCGACCCGTCCGAATTGGCCGCCGCGATCGTCCGCTTGCTCACCAGGTCCGACGACCGAACGGCGATGGCGACCTCAGCTCGCGAGCGCGCCGAGGCCCGCTTCGACGCCCGACGGTGGGCGGATCGCTTGGCCGACCTCTACCGCGAGTTGCGGTGCGCATGACTATCGCGAGGACCATGACCGATGATCTGGGCCAACGTGCGATCCGTGGCGTCGCCACGACGGCGTTGGCTTTCGTCTCGAACCGTGTGTTCCAGTTGGCGTCGACCGTCCTCGTCGCGCGTTGGCTCGATCCCGCGATCCTCGGTGGGGCGTACGCAGCCATCGCGGTCGTGTCGTTCGGGCAGGTCGTGGTCGATGCCGGCATCGGCGCGGCCGTCGTGGCCGGGCACGACCTCGGCTCACTTCGGGCCACGGCCCTCGTCAACATGTCCACGGCTGTTGTGCTCGGCAGCGGTGTCGCGCTGGCGGCGCCCGCGTTGAGTCGTGCGTTCGGCCCGACCGGGGGCGTCGGGCTGTACCGCCTCGGCGCGTTGTATCTGATCGTGCGCGGCGCGGGCAAGGTGCACGTTGCGGTACTCGAGCGCGGTCTCGAATTCGGGCGGCGCGCCAGCATCGATATCGCGTCCGGGATCGCGCGGCTCGTCGCAACGGTCGTGCTTGTCGTACAGGGCGTCGGGGCATCATCGTTGATCTGGGGCATGGTGGCTGGCGAAGCAGCCACCGTCGTCTTGCTGCTGGTACTCGTGCGACTCCATGGGGGTTCCGGACGGGCGAGATCATTTCGCGGTCTCGCAGGTTTCAGCGCGGCGGTCGTCCTTGCCCGGCTGAGCGGTGAGCTCGCCACAAACGCCGACTACCTCATCGTTGGCAGTCGCCTGGGCAGCAAGGCGCTCGGCTATTACAGCATCGCGTATCGGGTGCCTGAGCTGTTGCTGTCGCAGGTGTACTGGATCGCCTCGTCCGTCCTCTACCCGCTCCTGGCGCGTGCCCACCGCGACGGGCGACCTGCTGACGGCGTGTTACTCGAGGCGCTTGGCTTTCTCGCGTTATGGGGTGTCATCGTCGGATTTGGCCTCGCGCTGATCGCACCGGACGCGATCTCGGAGATCTTCGGGTCAAAATGGTCCGCTTCAGCCACGCCGATGACACTCGTCGCGATCGCTCTGGGGCTCCACGGCCTCGTCTTCGCGATCGGCGACGCGCTCAAGGCCTCCGGTCGAGTCTGGTTCTTCGCCGCCGCGGAGACCTCCATAGCGGTCGTGTCGGTGGTGACGTTGCTCGCAGTCGCATCGCACGGCGTGGTGTGGGTCGCCGCCACGCACGTGGTGATCGCTGCGACGTGGGCGAGCATGAGTCTGGTCGCCGCGGTCGGGCTGATCGGACTCCGTTGGTCGGCAATCCTCGACGCGATGCGGCCCGCGCTGCTGGTTGTGGGCAGTCTCGCGCTGACCGCCCTACCGCTTCGGATTCTGCTCGCTCCAGGTCGGTCGCGCCTGGCGCTCGTGGTCCTGGCCGCGTTGGCCTCGATCGCCTTCGTCTTCGCCGTGGTCGAGCGTGAGCGGTCCCGGCACATCCTCTCCTACGTCACGGCCAAGACAAGATGATTGTACGCCGCCGACTCACGGTCCTCGGCGCGCTGGGTGGCCTGCTCCTGGGTGCGTGTAGTGGACCGGGCCGTAGAGAAGTTGCGTCGGGCCGATCCACCACCACGGCCACGCTGGCCATAGCGTCACGCGACACGCCGTCGCCTGATGGTCTGGTCACCGCGCCATTCTTCTCGTCGTCGAGCGAGTTCAACCAACGCATTCCCCTCGCGGCACGAATCGACGCCGGCAGCAGCGAGATGGTGGCGCTGCTGCGAACTTCGGACGCCCCGCCGATCGTCAATCTTTTCGAGTTCGGCATCCCGATGTTCGTGGCCTCCGCTACCGATCCACTTCGGCAGATCCGATGCACGATGCCTTGGGGCGTGTGCGCGCCCTCGCGTCGATCACCGTTGCGGGTACCTGACGCGGCGGTGCCCAACAACGGCTCGGACGGCTCAATGGTGATCATCGACGCCGTCAACCACCGAACCATCGAGCTGTGGCAGGCCCAGCGCCAACCCAACGGCGACCTCTCTGCGTCGTGGGGATCCATCAACGATCTGCATGGCACTGGTCATACCGGCGCTGGCGGCTCGGGCTCAGCGATCTCGCGGGTGGCTGGAGTCGTCCGGCTCGACGAGTTCGCGAGCGGGACGATCCCCCACGCGCTCGCCGTCTCTTCCTCGTACGCGTGCCGTGACCGATTCCGACCCCCAGCAAACCAGACGGACGGCATTTCCGATTTACCGGCATGCCTCCCCGAGGGCACACGGCTCCAACTCGACCCCACGATCGACCTGAACTCGATCTCTGGCTTGACCCCAGGCGAACAGATCATCGGACGAACACTTCAGATGTATGGCGCCTACGTGGTGGATCGCGGGGGCGCGCCGCTGGCGTTCGCGTTCCAACGCGCCCCCGACGCAAACAGCGTCGACGACCCGGGCACCGTCTACCGCGCCGCAGGCCTGTCGTGGGATTACTTCGGCCTGCGGAAGCTCCCCTGGGATCGACTACAAGTGCTCGCCCGTTGGGACGGTCGGTAACGATGCGCATACTCCACGTCGAGATGACGTCGGCCGGCGGGCTCTATCAGTTCGGAGTGGAACTGTGCAACGCTCTGGCCGCCGAGGGCCACGAAGTGCATCTCATGACTGGAACCCACCCGGAGGTGCAGCCGAGCGCCGCGGTGCAGACACACGACGTGCTTCCGACCTGGCATCCCGCCAGTGGCACCCGGGTGAGCGACGCCCGTCGACGGCTGCAGCGGACCGTGCGCGGCGCCCGATACGCGAAAGCGTGGTCGCACGTGGCCGCGCAGGCTCGAGCAATCGATCCGGACGTCATCGTCGTGGGCAACCTCGCGCTGCTTCTCGACGGCGTCGCCGTTCTCGCCCTCGGTCGCAGTCGGTCGATCGTCGTGCAACTCGCCCACACGCCCGCGCCGTTGTCATGGAGGCGCGGCACGGGCTACAACGATCTACACAAAAAGGGTCGTGTCTTCGACCGCGTCATCGCCAGTGCGTACCGCCGCATCGACGTGCCGGTCGTGCTCGGTCAACAGTCGGCGCAGGAGCTCCGTGCGCGGTGGCCTACGGCCCGCCCCGCGTGTGTCGTGCCGCACGGTGCGGTCAGCCACTTCGATGATTCGGTCGCGCCCGTTGAGACGACGGAGCCCGTGGCACTGTTCTTCGGCAGCTGGAGCCGCTACAAGGGCCTCGAGATCCTGCTCGAGGCCTGGGCCGAAGTACACCGCCGCGTACCCGCGGCCCGGCTGGTCGTGGCAGGCGCCGTCACCAAAGATGCCGACGAGGCGATGTTGGGCCGCCTCGCCGCTCGCGCGGGCGGCGTCGAGCTGTGCCCGGGATACGTCGAGTCCAAGGATGTTCCGGGCCTGTTCTCGGCCGCCCGCGTCGTCGTCACGCCCTACATTGTGGCCAACCGAAGCGGGGTCATCGCGCTCGCGCGGGCGCGGGGGCGGGCTGTCGTCACGAGCGACGCCGGTGACTTGGGCTCGACCGTCGACGATGGAGTCGACGGCTTCGTCGTGGCACGCGGCGATCCGATCGCGCTCGCCGACGCCCTCGTGCAACTGCTCAACGACCCCGATCTGGCGGCGTCGTTCGGCCGAGCAGCGCGTCGACGATCCGCTACGGAGCCGTCGTGGGACGAGGCCGCCCGGCTGATCACGACCGCCGCCCGCGGGGCAGGTGCAGGCATGGGTCTGACCGGCTCCGACGTGACCCGCAGCGCTAGGTGAATTTCACGACTCGGCGGGCCGTCGGGTGCAGCAGCAGGCGCAACACGCGATGATCCACCCGTCGGGTGACGTCGACGCGCCTCAGGTCCAGCCAATCCGTCGCCCAGTCGTTGCCCCCCGGTCGCGTGCCGAGGGCGACGGTGTGGCCCGCCTCGGCCACGGCGCGGCGAACGGATGGCGAAGACACGCCGGCGGGGTACGCCACGATCGTCGGGCATCGTCCCCAGTGTTGTTCGAGATCGGAACGTGCACCGTTCAGTTCGTCGCGAAGTTGTGCGTCGTTACAGCTTGGCCAGATCGCGTGTCGGCGGCCATGGGGTGCGAGCTCTACCGCAGCGTCGGCACACGAACGAAGCTCCTCCCAGGATGCCAGGGGGCTGCTCGGCGGCGAGCCCGCGTGGCGGCACTCGCCGAACGTGGCCGTCAATCGCTCAACCTCGCCGTCGACGTCGCCCGCGGGAATCGTCTTCAGCCAACTGCTGATCGACCGATTGGCCGCGGCCACTGCCCGCGACGTGCCATCAAGGGCGACGACCCCGGCTGGTGTGGCATACACCGCAGGTGGGGCGTTGCGCAGGGCGGCGTAAAGCCGATCCCACCATGGAGTGACTCGGTCGCCGACCAGTCCCGTCGGCACGAACATGATCGAGGGCAGGCCAGCAGCCCGTAGGATCGGCACCGCATTCTCGACCACGCTCCGGTAGGCGTCGTCGAAGGTCACCACGACGGCTCGATCAGGTACGGGCGCGCCGCCTCGCACCTCGAGCAACCGATCCAGCGAGAGCACGTCGAACTCATCAGCGAGCATGCGCATCTGCCGTGCGAACTCACTCGGCGTTGCCGACCGCAAAGCGGGATCGAGTGTTGTGTCCTCGTCAACATCCGCAATCCGGTGATACATCAGCACGGCGAGCTCACGTCTCACCGGTCGCACTCGGTGGAGTAGACGCGCGCTTGACGACCCGAGCGGCCCGCGCACCACGGTGGCGAGCGCACGTCGCGTCTTGCTACCCCCGCGGGCGCCGGGAGCGAGGTAGAGCGCGGCGGTCGGGGCCAACACGCGGTCGTCCCCACCCACCCGCGTCGCGGTCTGCTTCGCCCCGTTGCCAAGTCGAATCGCGAACCCCGGTTCCACGATGAACCGCTCGATTGCTGCGGCGAGGCGCTGGGGCGAGCCGGGTTCGATCAGCTGCGCGTCGACTCCGGCAGTGAAGATGCTTGGAATGCCACCCACCGGCGACGCGATGATCGGTCGCGCGAGCCATGCCGCTTCTAGCAGCGCGAAGGGAATGCCTTCGGTGAACGACGGAAGGACTATCGCGTCCGACGCGAGCATCAGGTCAGCCACATCATGGCGAAAGCCCAAGAGCTTCACGACATCTGACAGCTCGAGGTCGCGCACCTGCTGTTGAAGTGCATCGCGTTGTCGCCCTTCACCCACAAAGAGCACCACCAGCTGGGTGTGGCGCTCCCGCAGCAGCGCCACGGCACGAACGAGCACCTCGTGCCCTTTGAAGCGTTCGAGCCGGGCCGGCACGAGCACCGCGAACGAATCGTCATTGAGACCAAGCTCCTCCCGCACGGTCGCGACCCGCTTCGTCACCGTCGGCGGCCGCACCGCGTTGGGGAGCAGGTGAACCCGTTCGTCGCGGTAACCAAGGGTCTTCAGATAGGACGCAACGCCGTCGCTCACCGCGATCGCCTCGGCGCCTGAACGGCGGGCGAGTCGGAGCACCCTCTCGTAGGCGCGGCCGCGGGAGAGGTCGGCCAGCTCATTTGCGTACTCGCTGTGCACGGTGACGAAGAAGCGCCGTGGTTTCACGATGCGCGTTGCCACGCTGCACCAGAACTGCGCCGCGACGTTGTGGGCGTCAAGAACGTCCGCGCCGGACGAGCGCATCTCGGCGGTGATCGCACGGATCCATCGTGGATCCCAGCGGCGCAAGCGACGTGTAAGCGGCGCTGCGCCGTCAGCAATCAAGCCCCGATGCGGCGCACCGCCGTCGAGCACGAGAAATCGTACGTCGGCCCCCGTCGCACGCGCGAGTATGCGCGTGCGCACCTGTGTTCCTCCGGCCCGCAGCGAGAGATCGACGACCAGCACGACGGTCATGTGGCGATCCGGTCACGGAACGAAGGAAGCCGCGCTGTGTCCACTGCTGGTGCCGCGGCCTTGAGATACGAGGCCGCCCACGCGAGGCCGAGCAGCACCCACGCGGGACGCGCATACTGGGCATGTAGGAAGATCGAGGCGCTCAGGTAACCCGCGAAGGCTGTGCCAATCGCCCCGGGTATCGATGCGTACATCGGCTCTGCGGCGAGGCCTCGCGCGGCGATGCGGAGCCGCCGTCTGGTGAGTACGAGCATCGCGCCCAATGCGGCGAGTCCCACAAGGCCGAGCTCGGCCGCCGCCTCGCCATAGAGGCTGTGCGGCTCGCGCTCTTCGCGACGGCCGTCGAGTCCGATCGCGCGTGCGTACGCTTGGTAGCGAAACGGATAGTTGGCGGCGCCAACACCGAGGATGGGATGATCGGCGAACATCTCGATGGCGACCCTGACCTCACTCGTACGGCCGCGGATCGACACATCTGCACCCGCGCGACCCACATCCGATCCGGGCAGTGCATCGCTCAACGCGGAAAGTCGATTCGTGTAGTTCGACGGTAGCTGCGAGGCCACGAGCAACCCGCCCAGAGCGATCGCGGCGAGTACGGCGGGACGCGGACGCTCACGAACGAGGATCCCCAAGACTGCGATCACGAGGCCGACGAAAGCCCCGCGCGAGAACGTGAACACAATGGCGAGGGCTACAAGCCCGCCGCTCACGAGGGCGGCCAATCGGAGCAACGCGTCACGCTCGTGCAGGAAGCGGTCCGCCGCGAGTGGCACGACGAGGAGGAGGATGAGGCCATAGAAGTTGGGGTCGTCGTAGGGGCCCGATAGCCGGTAGCCGTCGGTCGTACCGGCGATGTTCTCGACGGTCGCGCGACCGAACCCGCCGAAGTTCGTCCCAAATCGGTGGGTCGCGTACTGGAAGACCGACAATCCAGCGATGAGCCCTCCTGCCACCACCACCGCCCATATCGCACGGCGCAGCGACTGGCAGGTGCGCACCACGAACATGATGGCCACCGCAATGGTCGCATCACGAACGAGTGATTGCGCTCGGGCGACCGAGCGCACGGGGTCAGCTGCCCAGAGCGCGCTGCCGAGCGACAGCGTCACCCAGCCGAATGCGACCATGGCGAACGCCGGTGGCGGCGCGAGAAGCGTCGAACGAGTAATCCGCGCCCGCCAGTGCCGATAGATGAATCCGGCGATCAGCAAGCTCAGCAGCGGATCGCCCAGTCCGGGAGTACCGGCGTTTCGGCCGAGCACGTCGGAGGCGTTGGTGAAGACCGTGATCGCCATCGCCGCCACGGCAAGGTCGGGCCAGCGCACCGCGGCCACGACGAAGAGGGCGATCGCCGCGACGGCGAAGGGCAGAACAACCGACATCGTCATCGCGGCTGGTGGCCGGTCACCCGATCTCGACGAGCCGACGCTGCTCAGCGGCGCTGCCGAGACGTGTGGCCTCGCGAGCGACGGCGAACAGATAGGCCAGCACGAACGCGGCAAGTACCGCCACGGCGGTATCGCGTGCCGGGTGGGGCGCTACTGGGCCGTCGTCAGCCGCGGTTGGATCGACGATGTGCACGGTGTACACCCGATGAAGTTGCTCGAAGGAGCTCGTCCCGGCCGTGACCGCGTTGTTGACCCGCGCGATCGCCGCCGCGGGATCGCCTGCGGTGCCGACGACCTCGACGAGATTCGATTGCTGCACGACAGCCGCACGTACATAACGCTTGCTCGGAGAGGACGCAGGGTCGCGCTGCGCGCTGAGGAGCTCGGCCAGCGTGTTCAGGACGTTCCCGTCGTGGAGCACGCGAAGTGCGTCCACCACGCCAGACGGGTCGCTGATCGTATCGGTGGGCGCGACCACGACGGTCGAGCGTGCCTCATACACCTTGTCCTGAAGATCGGCGCGTACGTAGAAGGCGATGCCGGCCATCACCGGGAGGAACGCCACCAGCCACCACGAACGGCGCATGGCGCGGAGATGGTCTTGCCAGGTCATAGCGGGCATCCACGAGTCATGTCACGCCTCGGCGGCCGAGGGCGGAAGGGATCGTTCGAACAAGCAGTCGTAGGTCGAGCCAACACGATCGGCGCCGCACATAGCGAATGTCCAGCCGACAACGTTCCACGAAAGTCGACGTCCCACGACCAGTGACCTGCCATAGCCCGGTGATGCCAGGATCAACGTCAAGTCGCGCCGTCTGCCACGGCTCGTGAGCCGAGGCCGGCAGGGCGGTAGGGCGCGGCCCGACGAGGCGCATCTCGCCGCGCACGACATTCCACAGTTGCGGCAGCTCGTCGATGCTGAAGCGCCGCAACCTGCGGCCCACGCGCGTGACACGCGGATCATCGGGAATCTTGAAGTTTGCGACATCGTTCACATTGAGGTGGCCCACGGTCTCCTTCAGGAGTTCAGCCTCAGCGACCATCGTCCGCAGCTTCCAGATGCGGAAGCGTCGGCCGTCTCGACCGGTGCGCTCCTGTCGATAGAAGGCTCCCCCCGGCGAGTCGAGCTTGATTGCCCCGCCCGCAATGACGATCAGCGGGGCGACGGCCACCAGCGCGACGAATGCGACCGTGGACTCGAGCAGCCTGCGGAGGCGACTGGGGCGAGGTCCCAGTCGGCCGAGCCGAGGTCGGCCGCATTCGAGGATCGCCAACAAGGCGTCGAGCGTTACCGCGTCATCAGGAAAGGTAGCGGCGCGAATCTCCGGAGTGGGCTCCGGTGCGAGCGCGGCCGCAATCCGATCCAAGAAGATTGGCCGCGTCGCGGCGTCTAGCTCCGGCGCGACGACGATTACCGAGTCACCCCAGGGGGATCTCATGACGAGATCCTGCGAGCGGACGCCTGATCCGAGGCGATCAAGGAGCCTTGGCGTGGGCGCCGACGACGTCGCTCCAACCAGCGTGACGGGATGTCCAAATCGTCGCGCCCGGTCGAGTTCCTGCCCGAGGCGCTCGTACGAGCGACGCCGCACCGCGGCGCGGTCGGCGACCGCGACACCACGCAAGGCTGACAGCGCGAACGCCACCGCCGCGACGTTGCAGCCGATCACCATCCAAGGCTCCGCGGCGTTCCCGCGCAGTGACAGAGCGACCGCAACCCCACACGCGACGATGACCGCTCCGAGCGCGGCCGACCCAGCGGGTCGTGACAGCGACCGAAACCGCATTCCACCTCCCTCGAGTGGTGCATCGCATTCGCCTCAGGTTCCCCTAACTACTCAACTGTTGTCAAATATATGGATAGCAATTGAAACTGACTGTCCAGCGGTGCCCAGGACCCCGGTGGACGGGCGTGCGAGGGCAACGGCGAGGCGCGTGAGATCGGCCCGCCGGACCAACCAGATCTGGCGCCGTCGACCGTGGTTCAGTCCTCCACTCGGAGGGGCTCGTTGAGCGTGGCCGGGTGGCACAGGCCTGGCAGGCGAGAGGTGATCGCCTCGATCATTACGTGGCTACCCCCGACGTAGTTGCACCAGCAGTCGACGTCGGTTCCCACGAACCACTGCCGGTCTTCCGGCCACCACAGATCGGGCCTGAACCAGTCGCGGGGCCGCGTTGGGGTCGCGATGCGATCGACATCGGCGACGCTGCCATTGAGGAGGTAGTAACTGCGATGCGGACGGTCGAAACGAGGCAGCGTCCGCAGCGCCTCGATCGAACCCCAGCCGGATTCGTGTCCCTCCCAGATGGCAAACCACGCCTCATGGGGCGTATCGGTGAACCGGCCCAGCACCCCGGCGAGAGCCACGACGATGCGGCGCTGCGCAGCCCACCAGTCGTCGACCCCCGCTGGCGCTGACTCGACCAACAGGTAGCTCTCATAGTTCCCCGGTAGAAGCCCGCCAACAGACCCGAACGAACGAGCCGCAGCATCGTCGAGCCACGTGGCAGGGTCGCCGTTGCACGCGGCGCGCAGCCCCTCGCCGAAGACGAACTCATCCTCGGGAGGACCTTGCGGCTCGACCTCGATCCAACGCGTCCTGGGCGACTCGTGGTGCACCAGTGCATCATGCCCGCTACGTCACGGCACCGATCGGCAAATCAAGCGGCGACCAGACCGGACCCGCGCCAACGCAGGGACGGCCGAAGCGCCCACTGACCAGTCACCCTCGGGTCCGCCTGTTCGGGAAGGGAGCTCAGCCGGATAGGCCGAGTTGCATCATCATGGCCAGGTTGTCCTGGTATCGGCGTGACACCGCGATCTCGCCGGCTTCGTTGAGTTCGACGAACGCTGAACCTGTGAGATCGACCCACTTGTTCGTTGCGGGGATCGTGGAACCGTCAGGCATCGCGATCGGCTTGGTGTTCAGCGCCTTCACCCGATACTCGAAAGCAAGGCTGTTGCCATGCGCGACCTCGGACACGATGGAGAACTCGATGTTGTCGAACGCCGCGAACATCGCTCCCTCGCCCGCGAGAATGCCCTCGCGGCCACGCATAGGCTCGGGGAAGAACGGGTGATACTGCACGGCGTCGACAGCGAAGCAACGCGAGAGGGCACCGACGTCGGCCTGATTGAACGCGTCGGCCACCCGGCCGGTGAGCGTGGTGGTGTTCATGGGAACCTCCTCGGACCGCCGTTGTGGCGTCTGACACCTTGTTCGGAACCCACCGTTGCGGGGATCACCACTCGCCTTCGACCCTTGAGGAATACACGGTCGAAGGTCACACGAAGTAGTCTGACGACGTGCGCAAGTGGCCCCGCATCGGGTGCGTTGTGGTCGCCGTGGCGGCCTTCAGCGTCGCGTGCGGCGGCGGGGGGAACGGGCCGAAGCTCACTGCCGTGACCACGACCAAGGTGACCTCGGGCGCCTCAGGCAGCGCCGGGTCGGGTGCAGTCACAACCACCGTGGCCCCCGTTGTCACCACCACCATCGCCGCAACGCCGCCATCGGTGTTCACCACCACCCCCGCAGGCGCCGTGCCCGGGCCGGTCAAGCTCACCGACGCGGCGGGTGTAACCACCGCCGGGCTCGGCCCACTCACCTTCGGCCTCACCGCGGCGGCGGCCGAGAAGGCGATAGGCACCCGCCTGCTCCCCGACGCTGCCTTTCCCGGCGCCGCGAAGTGTGTCGTCCTCAAGCCCGAATCCGGCCCCGACGGTGTTCGGTTCACCGTCACCAGCGGAACGATCGAACGACTCGATATTCAGCAGCCGTCGAAACTGAAAACCAAGTCGGGCGCAGGTCTCGCGAGCACCGAAGCGCAGCTCAAGGCCCTCTACGCCGACCGGCTCACGTTCACGGCCACCCCGCAGGGCAAGACGGTTATCTACACGCCTCAGGACGCCTCGAACGCCAGCTTCCGGTTGATCTTCCAGCTCGACCTCTCGGGCGCGGTGACGAGCTTCCGTTCGGGTCGCGTCGGCGCCATCGAGTCGGTCAACCCCTGCGGCTGACGCTCCGCCGAACTACTTGCTGTAGCCCGGCGGCAGGCCGGTGTGGTAGCCGTGACACGTCACCACGACTGATCCCACGCCCGCCGGCTCGCCGATGCGCGCTTGCAGATCAAGGTTCTTGACGAACTCAATGGCGCTGCCTCGCACCACATCGTCTTGGAACGCCAGCTCGATCGGCTCAGCCAAGGTTGGCTCGTAAACGACCTCGCGATCACCCACGGTCACACCCACATACGGATCGCGAAAGAACGCCTGCACTAACGCTCGCGTCGCCCGGCCTGAAACCGGATCGATGCCGGAACCGACAGCAACCACCGCCCCGGCACCCGGTGCATAACACGTCATCGCGAACGCAAACGTTGTGTCGCCAACGACAACCGTCGCTGTGCTCGCGGCCACGGTGGTCGAGGTGGCCGTCGCGAGCGACGGCTTCGAACCTCCGTTTGAACATGCGGCGGTGAGCGCGGCGCCCGAGAGCACAAGAACGAGGACGCGGCGCACGCCCACAGGCTAGGTCGTGCCCGTCAGCGGGGACATTCAACAAAGCCCATGCAGCCAAAAAGGACACGAGCCGTGGCCGACCGATCACGTCGACCACAGCTCGTTCATTTCGATCCGGGAGTCCAATCCGATCGAACTTTGTGTCGATACCAGCGGCGTCGACACGCTCCATCACTACAACGCTGCTCGGCCTCAGAAGTCGCGAGAATTCCCGAGGTTTTCGTCGTCGCGACGGGTGAATGAGCCGTTCGGCCCAGTCGGCTGCACACGCGGCGCCGATGCGAACACCTGGGAGTTGCGCAGGTGCACGCACGTGCCGTCGCTCGTCATCACTTCGATCGACGCCGGGTGCATCGCGACGACCGTGCCCTCGACGTCACCAACAGTGATGTCGTCGCCGGCGCGAATCAGACGCGGTAGGTAGCGGCCGGTGACGAGCTCTCTGCCGAGCTCGCGACCACCAAGGCCGACCAGCAACGCGAACGCCGCCGCGAGGCCGAACAACAGCGCGCCGATGGCGATGTTCAAGATCGTGGTGTCGACGCCGAGTTGGCGTAGCGCAAGCACCGCTGCGGCCATCGAGATCGCGCCGCGTGTCGTCTCCGCCAACTTGGCGCGCATACGTGAAGTCGATTCCGCGAGCGCCGACTTCACGTACCCCGCGACCGCGTAGGCGATGGCTCGTCCTGCGATCACGATGAGGCCCGCCGCAAGCACGTGGGGCGAATACGCCAAGAGCCGCGCCGGAATAGGTCGCAGATTGGCGGGATTCGTCACGCCGACGGCGACGACCAAACCAACGGCCACGAAAAACAGGAACACGAAGATCGCCGTCGCACGTGCTGCGTCGAGCGCCTCGGCTCGACCGTCGCGCCCGTTGAGGATCGCGAGCCGCACGAGCGCGGCGCCAACGACACCGGACAACAGGCCGACCACCATCGCGCCGACCGCCCACAACCAAGGATCAATCATCGAAACCCTCCTCCAAGTCGAGAATCACTTTTGTCGTCGACCAACCGGTCGTGAACAGATCGAAGAACGTGAGCAATGCGTCCTCGTCGCGCAAACGACGAACGACGCCTTGCGCGGTGCGGTCCTCGATACCGGACGGCGCTGCGAGCGCCTGACCGATGTCCGCCACAGTCGTTTCATCGAGAAGCGACAACGTCTCGAGCACGCCAAGGCACGAGTCGCAATGAGCAACGTGCCGGGCGACGCGCGCCGACGCGCCCGTCGACAACCAATCGCCGAGCGCGCGTCGGCTGGGATGACGCAGCGGTCTCATTGCCACTCCTCCAAGGCTCGCTTCAACACTTGGCGCGCTCGGAACAAGCGCGTCTTCACCGTGGGCAACGGCAGGTCCATCGCCGCGGCAATCTCGTCATAGGTCAGCCCGTCGATCTCCCGCAGCACGATCAACGCGCGTGCGTCAGCGTCGAGCCGACCGAGCGCAGCGTGCAACTCACTAAGCGCGGCACGGCCCTCGACGGCCCTCGCGACGGTCAAGGCCGAAACTTGTTCGGGCGCGTCGTCGCCGTACAAATCATCGCGACGCGATCGCACCATCGAGATCGCCGCGTTGCGAGCCACACGCAACATCCACGCGCGCGGCACCGTGCCATCGCCCTGGCGCGGCGCGGCGCGCCACGCCTTGATCATCGTCTCCTGCACTACGTCGTCGGCAAGCGCCGGATCGCGCACGATCGACAACGCCAGCCGGTAGACCGCAGCTGCATGCTGTTCGATCGCGGCACGCATCGACTCGGGCGCGGCGATGCCTCGCGAGGTCACCTCAGTCGCGCGTTCGTCGTCCAACGTCGTCCCCGGCAGCAGCCGTACGACGTTCCTGTCGGCCGACGTGGCTTGGTGTTGAGCCCACGGCCCCAGCCGCGTCAGGCGATGGGCAATACCACGTCGAGGATCGTGCCTTCGGAGCGTTCGACCAGGAACGCCAGATTCGCAACGATCGATGGCACCTCGGACGGTCGCCTCGCGTCGCCCGGAACGAAGGTCGCGCTAAACGCCACCTCTTGCGGGCGCCGCAACACCGACCATGCGACGCCGCGCGACCACGGCCACATCTCATGCACACGGTCGAGCGCAGCTTGGGTCGCACCATCGGTAGCGTCTTGAGCCACCCACGGTCGCGTCGGCCGACGTGCTCGCAGTCCGGCTGATCGCAGCGCGCCGACCAACTCGCGACTGGTCACCGGCCTCGCACCGCGCCCGATCGCCTGCTCGCGCATACCGGTTGCAACGTCGTAGTGATCGCCTTGGAATGCGAGGCGACGAATGCCCATCGCGTTGGCGAACGCGTGTAACTCGGCGTAGGTCCAGTCACTCGCGAGATGCGCCCACTGATCACCTCGCCACGGCCACATAGCCTGATCGATGAGCACGCTCACGGTGTAGTAATCGGAGCCTCGGCTGCGCGCTCCGCGAGGCGCGTAGCCACGCGCCCGACCTTGTCGACGTGCGACAGGATCGACGAACGCGCACGCTCGCCTGCGGCATCGAGATCGCCAAGCGATGCCACACCCCAGTGCCGCAACACCACCGGCACGAGGATCTGCTCGTAGTGCACACGAAAGTCGTAGATACCGGCGCGGCTGATTGCTCGCGCACGAGCCGCGAAGTTGGGGATGCCCGTGCCAGGCATCGCGAACGCAGCAAGTTCTGCCTCGAGCGATACCACCAACATCGACGGATCGATCTCGAATGCCGCCGTCGCCAGATCGCGGTAGAACAGGTAGTGGAAGTTCTCGTCGAACGCCACGCGCTTCATCACTTCCTGACCAGCCACGTCCTCGATGAGCTTTCCCGTGTTGTGATGCGAGATGCGCGTCGCGAGCTCCTGCAATGCGAGATAGACGAGACCGCGTGCCGTGCTCGGCGGATCGGGCACACGCGCTGTACTCATCTGCATCATGCGGCCGCGCTCAAGTTCGATCGGATCAATCGCGTTCGCGAGCGTCAAGTAGTCGCGAATCACAATGGAATGACGAGCTTCTTCCGCGGTCCAACGACGCGTCCATTGACCCCACACGTCGTCGCTACCGAACAACCGCTGCACGTCGCGCAAGTAGTACGGCAGGTTGTCCTCGGTGAGCAGGTTCACGAACAGCGCGCTGCGGACCGCTTCTGACATTTCCGAGTCGGCCTCGCACCAGGGCCGACTCACGACCACCGACGGGCCCCGTTCCCACGGCACGTACTCGTGCGGAAACCACTCCTTGGTCTGCGCGAGATGGCGCTCGTACAAGGTCGCGGCGACGGGGGTCAGCTCATGGAGCAGTGCAAGGTCGTCCACGCCGCGCAGCTTACGACGACGCGGTGTCGTAGGCGCCTCAGCGACGCGGTGTCGTAGGCGCAGCGCGTCAGCGACCGGTCGAACCGAACCCGCCGGCGCCCCGCTGCGACACGGGCAGCTCGTCGACCGTGACGAACCGGCAGTGCTCGACGCGTTGAATGACCAACTGGGCGATGCGCTCGCCGCGGCGCACCTCGAAGGCCTTTTCTGGATCGGTGTTGATCAGCAACACCTTGAGTTCGCCGCGGTAACCGGAGTCGATGAGACCCGGTGAGTTGAGACAGGTGACGCCGTGCTTGAGCGCGAGTCCGCTGCGCGGCTGCACGAAACCGGCATACCCCTCAGGAATCGCGATCGCCGTGCCCGTGGGTACGAGCGCACGGCCACCGCGCGGCGCGAGCACGAAGTCGTCGCGCGCCACGAGGTCGGCCCCTGCGTCACCCGGTGTGGCGTACGCCGGCACCGGCAGGTCAGGGTCGAGGCGAAGAATGGGTATCTCGAGCACGGTCGCACGATAGGTCGTGTGCTATCCCCTGCGACAGCTCGCCACGCGCCTCGGTACCATCGTCGTTCATGCTCGCTTGGATGGACCTTGAAATGACCGGTCTCGACCCCGACCGTCACGTCATCGTCGAGATCGCCACGCTCATCACCGACGACAACCTTCAGGTGGTTGCCGAAGGGCCCGACTTGGTGATTCATCAATCGTCCGAGGCACTCGCAGGCATGGACGACTACGTCCGCGAGATGCATACGCGCAGTGGCCTGCTGAGCTTGATCGAAGCGTCCACGGTCACCGCCGAACAAGCCGCAGCTGAGACGCTCGCGTTCTTGCGGGCCCACATCCCCGAACCGAGAACCGTGCCTTTGTGCGGCAACTCGATCGGTACCGATCGCCGCTTTCTTGCTCGTTGGTTTCCCGCGATCGAGGACTACCTCCACTATCGCTCGGTCGACGTGTCGACCATCAAAGAGCTCACAAAGCGCTGGTACCCGGCGGCGTTGTCGTCGGCCCCGAAGAAGGCCCGAGGCCATCGCGCACTCGACGATATTCGCGAGAGCGTGATCGAGTTGCGGTTCTACCGCGAGGCGGTGTTCCGCTCCCCGCCCGACCAGCCGATGAGTCCCAACCCCGCCGGTACGGCCCGAAACCCGTAGGGTGGCCACCGTGACCGGCGAGAAGCAGTACACCCGACAAGAACAAGAGCCCGCCACCGACGAGATCACTGAGCTCGCACCAGGAGTGTTGCGCACGCAGCTTCCCGTCGAGCTGCCCGGCCTCGGCCACGTCAACTGTTACTTCCTCGAAGACGAGCGCGGCGTCGCCGTCGTCGACCCCGGCCTGCCCGGCCCGGCCTCGTGGAACGCGCTGCTCGACCGTCTGAAGCGAGCCGGTTTCGAACTTCGCCACGTGCACACCGCCATCGTCACGCATTCGCACTTCGATCACTTCGGCGGTGCGCCACAGCTCCGTGCCGAAGTCGACACCGAAATCGTCACCCACGACAGTTTCCGCGACACCTTCGAAGAACGCGAGCTGTTCGAAGACCACGACTCGGGACTGCTCGAGAACAACGACGACGACAACATCGACCGCGTACGCGAACTGATGCGTCGCCCAAAACCGTGGGGTGGTCGCTGGTCACCGCCGAACGACGACGACCTGCGCGCGTTCATGAAGATGGGTCGCCGAACCAAGCGTTTCCGGGTGCCCGATCCGACGGTCACCGTCGTCGACAGCCAGGTGATCACCCTGGCCCGACGCGAATGGATCGCCGTGCACACGCCCGGCCACACTGCCGATCACCTTTGCCTCTACGACCCCGTCGAGAAGCTCTTCATCTCCGGCGACCACGTGCTGCCCACCATCACGCCGCACATCGCGGGCCATAGCCCCGGTGGCGTCATCGTCGATCCGCTTGCTCGGTTCTTTGAGTCGCTCCGGCACATGCACGATTTCGATGTCGAGCTCGTGCTGCCCGCGCACGGCCACCCGTTCAAGGATCTCGCGGGCCGCGCCGACCACATCCTCGAACATCATCACGAGCGGCTCGACATCATCCGTGACGCGGCCGACGACCTCCCCGAGGGCACGGTGGCCGACTACATGCGGCGGCTGTTCCGTGAACGTTCATGGGGTGACATGGCCGAAAGCGAGACCTTCGCCCACCTCGAACATCTACGCATCGCCGGTGAGGCCACCAGCTTCGACCGCGACGGCATGACGAGGTACCGGCTGCAAACTGAAGGTGCGCAAGCGAAGTAGGGCCGTGGGGCTTGCGCCGATCTCAATCTCAATCTCAATCTCAATCTCTGCCTCTGCCTCTGCCTCTGCGTCGCCGACCGCGACCGCGACCGCGACCGGGTCCGGATATTCGGGGAACAGTGCTGGTGGGGTGACCGTTGCGATCGGGCGATTGCGCCAGCGGCGGTCGAGCAGCGCCAAAAGAACCAGTGCCAACAAGCCGAACGCGAAGAGCGCCAGGTAATGCGGATAGGGCGCGTACACGAACACGACCTCATGGGTGCCCGCGGGAACGCGCACGCCGACAAAGGCCGGAGCAACCATCGCCGTCGGCTGGCGAACGCCGTCGACCAATGCGTGCATCCGCGGGTGATACGACACGCGGGCGATCACGTACCCCTCGCGTTCCATGTCGACCTGCGCCGTGTAACGGCCCGCGTCGCCATCGGCCGTCTGCGATGCCACCGTGCCCGGAGCGGTCGTCGCGCCCGCGACCACGGTCGACGGCACCGGCTTCAGGTTCTCAAACTGCACCACCGGTAACACGGTTGGCACATTGACCGCTCCGCTCGCGAGCAGCGGCACGGCACCCTTACCAACCGTGTCGCGAGCTGCCGGATACGAACCGTCGACGTCGACCACACCGATGTACCCGCTCGCGTTTTCGATGCGGTACAGCTCGTGACGACCCTGCGTCTCGATCAGCGTGCCGTTGGGTGGCACAGCGCGCCCCGACGGTTGAATCACCCACCGCACGTTGAACAGCTCGTAGTGCCACGGATCGTTCTGGTTGAAACGCACCTCGACATCGGCCAACAACGACGGAACGCGTAGCAAGTACCCGAGCACATCAGTCGGGCCTGCCTCTTGGACCACCGTCTGCGTGCGCGACCCACTCACATAGTCGACACCGTCGTCGCTCAGCATCCCGGCGTAGATACGGCCACCACCGTGGGTCAGCGCGTACGCGACAAGCGTGTCCACCTGCACGCCCTCGGTGATATCGGCCGCATGTTGCGACGTCATCCACGTGTTGGCTTGTCGCTCGTGCGTGTAGGTCACGTTGATCGCCGGGATAAACGCCGCGATCGCTATCGCCCCGATCGAAAGCTCGAACGCGGCGCGTGGCATCGTTCGCAACCGTGGCTGCCACAGCCGCAACTCACGCCAGACATACGAGCTCGTCTCAACGACGCCGATCGCCGCAAGCAGCACGCCGGCCATATGTATGCCGCTGATGAAACGGTGCAGCAACAGTGAGCTGATGCCCGGCAGCAGAGAGATCACGGGGCCGAACGGTTCCTTGCCGCAGAACAAGATCACGCTGCCGAGAAAGAACCCTGCCAGCAACCGACTGAGTGGATCGCGCCGCGCCTTCATCAGCACGATGAGCAGTCCGAGGAACACCAGCACCGTAAGCACCGGCGGATGATCACGATCGAACAGCTCACCACCGAACAGCCATCGCATTGCCTTGCGACCGCCGTAGGAGTCGACCCACACGGTGTGCGCGTTGAACTCGGTGTTCGCGCTCCACGGTTGATCGGTGAACACCGGCGCCAGCAACCAACTGCTGAGGGCCAACGAGCCGGAGATCACGACGATCATCCGCAAGATGCGGCCACGGAAATCGACGAATGACACGATGGCCATCGCGCCGATCACCATCGCGAGCATGTAGCCGGTCTGCAGGTGGGTGCACATCACGAACGCCGTTGCCGCGGCCGCCGCCGCGATGTTGCGTCGCTCGGTAATCGCGCGCCACGCGAGGCCCATAGCGATGGGGAACATCCACATGCCCCATTCCTGCGCCCACAGCCCGAGCCCGCGCCACACATAACTGCTGTGCTCGAAGCCGTAGCTCGGGTTGCTCGCCACCATCGGGGCGAGCGCGGCCGCGACGATGGCGGTGCCAGTGCTCAGCCGCAACAGCTTGCAGCCGAGATACACCGCAATCGGCCACGTACCGACAATGAGGAACGTCGTCCAACGCGACGCGCCGCCGACGCCGATCACCAAGGCCAGGAACGCTGACAGCAAGTGGGGCAACGTCTGGTACTGGTGCATCATCGGGAAGCCGAGCCCGATACGAGGGAACCAACCGTCGATGGGGAACGAGCCGCCTTCGATACGGTGCATCGCCCAGTCGATCAGCGTGCGGTGCACCGTGAGGTCGCTACGTGTTGTGATGTTGCGCAGCTCAGGACGAAGAATCCAAAGGTTGATCGCAGTGACGAGGCCCACGGCGAACCACGGCATGCGCACGAACCGATGTAGGCGCGCGAGAACGTCGGTCACACCTCAGATCATGCCCGAACCGCTATCGCTGCTACTGGTCGGGGTCACGAAACCCGGAGAAGCGCGCCGTAGATCCGCCGGGCCCGGAGGCCAGCACATACGTCGGCGCTGGCAGTTTCGTCGCCACCGCATCGCGTGCATCAAGCTCGGCCAGGAAGGCTGCTCTTGCTTCGCGGACAGGATCCGGTCGGTTCGACGCGGATGGCCCACGAGGGTGCTGGCGATGGGAGAACCATCGCTCGCCAAGAATGGACAGCACGATGGCGAGGAGGGCCACGATCAACCACAACGGATAGCCGCCATAGTGCTTGTAGGAGAACACGACTTGATGGGAGCCAGCCGGCACCGGCACCCCCGCAAAGCCGGGTGCTACGAACTGCGTCGGAACGCGCACCCCATCGACCGTGGCGATCAGGCGAGGGTGAAACGCCGACTTCAGCACGACCACTGCGGGGCGAGCGAGTTCCACTGAGCCCTGGAACACGCCGGCATCGTTTGCCACCTGCTCGGCCGTAACTGTTCCCGGCTTGCCGGAAGGAGTGCCGAACAGCAGCGACGGTGGCGCCGTTTTCCTGCCGTCGAGCGACAGCAGCGGAAACACCGTGTCAAGGTCTCGTCGCGCCAGCAACGCGACAGCACCACTTTGGATCGTGTCGCGCTTTACGGCGATGACCCCTTGCGTATCGACAACGCGTAGGTATCCACCAGCGTTGGTGATGTGGTAGAGCCGGTGACCACCTTCTTCGGCGACCATCACACCGTTGGGCGGATCAGGGCGACCGACGGGCTGCAGCACCCACGCGACGTTGAACAGTTCATAGTTGGCAGGGTTGGTCTCGTCGAACAGCACCTCGACATCCGATGTCGTCGTTGGTAGCCGCAACGAATACCCCAGCACATCAGTGGGTCCGGCTTCTTGGATGCGGCTTTGCACACGCGCATACCCCACGAGATAGCCCCCGCCCTTCGTGGCCAGCATGCCTGCGTAGAAGCGCCCGGGGCCTTCGCTTTCCGCGCGCTGCACCAAGCGATCGATGATGGCGCCGTCGGATGCGTCGGCCGTCTCCTGTCGCGCCATCCAGGTTCGCTCGACGCGCTCGTACGAGCGCACCGGCGAGGTGATGGGCACGAGGGCGAGGACGCCGAGACCACATCCGAGAAGGTTCGCGATGACCCACGTGCCCGGCCCGGTATCGATGCGAACAAGAGCGCTGCGCGCGTAGCGAAAGGTCTCGACGATGCCAATCGACGCGATCCACAACCCATAGAGATGGACCCCGGCGATGAACCGATGCAGAAAAAGCGCGCTCACTCCGGGCACGAGATCGATGACCACCCCGAACGGGTCGCGCCCGAAGAAGAAGAACAGACTCATGGCGAACGCGCTCAGGAGCCATCGGGCGCGAGCATCGGTGCGGGCGTGAAATCCCAAGGCGATGACGCCGAGCGCAACAGCGACGGTCACCAACGGCGCGCGCCCGGCGTCGAACAGCTCCCCTTTCACGAGCCATTCGAGAACCTGCTTCGCCCCGAACGAGTCGACGAACACGGTGCCCTTGTTGTATTGACTCTCGGCCGTCCACGGGAGATCAACGAGCGCCGGCACCACCAGCCATGCCGATATCGCCAAGGAACCGATACCCACCGCTGCGGCCGCAGCGGCGCGCTTGCCAAGACTGCGACGGCGCATCACGACGGCAAGTGCGACCACGAACAGCAGCGAATAGCCCGTTTGCAAGTGCAGACAAATCACCGCGCCGCACGCGAGCACCGCCAGGGTTACGTGTCGCCGTTCATCAACCGCTCGCCACGCGAGCCCCAACGCAATCGGCAGGAGCCACATCGCCCAGAGTTGTGCCCACACGCCGAGGCCACGCCACGTGTAACTGCCGACTTCGTAGCCATAACCGGGTCGGCTCAGCAGCCAGGGCGACAACACCGCGGCGACTGCGGCGGTGCTCGCCGGCAGCCGGAGGATGCGCGAGCCGGCATACACCGACGCTGGCCAGGTGATCAGGAGGGCGTAGGTGGTGATCCGCATCGCCGGGCCCACCCCGACGATGAGGGCGAACACCGCGGTCAACTGATGCGGTAGCGATTGGTACTGGTGCATCGCCGGGAAACCGAGCCCGATGCGGGGCACCCAACCGTCGAGAGGCAGGTGCCCAGCGCGCAGCTGGCGCACGGCCCAATCGACCAAGGTCTGGTGCGCGGTCATGTCCGACGTGGTGGTCGCGGCGTGCAGTTGAGTACGGAACAACACCGCATTGAACAAGATCACTAAGCCGACTGCGAGATGTGCGCCTTGATACGGCGTGGCAAGACG
>JAYUFA010000459.1:0-3811 GCA_043738925.1 Actinomycetota bacterium | reverse complement strand
CACCGTGGGCGACCTCGATCGAATCGACCTGTGCCAAATCGAGAGCCGTGGCGATCTGCACCACCTGCTCCACCGTGTACTGATGCCGAATGGCGTGCATGCCGTCGCGGAGCGTGACGTCGGAGATGTACAACTTCCTCATCGAGGCCCACGAGCTTCCGCGCGCACATGGGCTGCGATTCGCTCGGCCGTCGCCATCGCCGCCGATGTCATGATGTCCAGGTTGCCGGCATACGGGGGAAGGTAGTGACCAGCACCAGTGACCTCCAGGAAGACCGTCACGCGGGTTCCCCAGAACTTACCCGTCTCCGGGATGTGCAGCGCGTTGTCGGGGGTGAACGTCTCGAACTGCACCGGCTGCTTCAGCCGGTAGCCCGGCACGTACTCTTGCATCCGTTCGACCATCTCGTTGACGGTGGCATCAACCTCAGCGTGCGAGCATTCGCCATCGATGAGGCAGTAGACGGTGTTACGCATGAGCAACGGTGGCTCAGCAGGGTTCAACACGATGACTGCCTTGCCCCGCACGGCTCCACCGACATCGACCAGCGCTCGTGACGTTGTCTCCGTGAACTCGTCGATATTGGCGCGGGTGCCGGGTCCGGCCGACCGTGATGCGATCGATGAAACGATTTCGGCGTACTGCACCGGCGCGACCATCGACACCGCCGCCACGATCGGCACGGTGGCTTGACCCCCGCACGTCACCATGTTCACGTTCGCTGCATCCAGATGCTGGGCACCGTTCACCACTGGAACCACGTAGGGGCCGATCGCCGCGGGCGTCAGGTCGATCAGACGGATGCCACGCGAGCGAAGCGCGCGTTCGTGAGCGGCGTGAGCCGACGCGCTCGTCGCGTCGAACACGATCTCCACCTCGGCGATGTCCGGCATAGCAAGCAGACCCTGCACGCCATCAGCTGTCGTCGCTACGCCCATCTCCCTGGCGCGAGCGAGACCGTCGGACTGCGCATCGACACCGACCATCGCCACCATCCGCAACCTCTTCGAGACGCGCAGCACTTTCATCATCAAATCGGTGCCGATGTTCCCCGACCCGATGATCGCCACCCCTGCTAGCTCGCCTAGACGTTCGCTCATCTCTCGTCACCCGTTCGCTTGTCGCTCGTCATTGAGTATGCGTCGATCCACGCCAACTGCGAAGCTAATGACTTCCGCCGAACGGAATGGAGCCTCGAAGTGTGCGCTGGGGCCGCGCACTGCAGAGAGCGTGGCCCGTCCGTTGGTGCGTCAGCGGATGAAGTCTGCCGACGGATGTTGGCGCGGGTAGTTGCGCACGTACTGTAAGAAGTGGACCAGCTGTCGGTCGGTGACGGTCATCGCCCCCGGCATGAAGTGAGCGGAGCCGAGGATCGGGTTGTCTTCAGCGCCCATCAGCCCGAACACACTCCCCAGCTGATCGAGCACGGCGTCGGCGGTGGCACCCGCAGCATCTGAACTGTCGTGGCGTTCTGCCGCCACGACCGTGTAGATCTCGGTCTCGCCGGTCCGCGGGATGCCGAGGCCGATGAGCAGCTGGGCTGTGCTGCCGTCGATCGTGGCCTCCACCCAGGTCATGTTCGTGCCGTAGTGAGTCACGTAGTAGCGCACCTCATTGGCCGTGTGGCGATCGGGCAGCGTCGCTCGTAGATCTGCGGTCAGTCCGTTGTCGTTCCACTCGTACCCGGCGGCCACCGTGTCGAAGTCGAAGCCGAAGCCGTGCAGGAATCGGAAGTGCTGGAAATCTGCGGTGTTGGCAATGACCGTCCACGGATCGCATTGAAGCGTGACGGGAGGGAAGCAGCGGCTCACGAAGTTGTCTCCGTCGAGCTCGAAATAGGGCAGCTCCCACGCCGCCTCAACGCCGTTGAACGCCCACACGAGCCCGCAGCGCTCGGCCGTCGGGAATGCGAACAGCTCGGCGTGCTTGGGGACAGGATCACCGCTTCCGGTGGCGGTGCACCGCCCTGCCGAGTCGAACCGGAAGTGGTGAAACGCGCAACGCAAGTCATCATCGATCACCGTGCCGAGCGAGAGGTCGGCTCCAAGATGTGGACAGTACGCGCTCATCACTGACGCGTCGCCTGATGCGCCACGTACGACGACGACCCGACCGTCGAGGAAATCGCGACCGATCACCTCGCCGGCGGCGACGTCGCCACTCTGACAGATGGGGAACCAAGTGCGTGAGAACCCTCCGGTGCCTTCCGGCGGGACAGGGTGCATGAGCCGGCGGGGCGATCTCGAGACCGCAGCCGCTCCGCCGGTCGGCTGATCATGGGTGCTGCTGTCCACGAGCATCCTAGCCTTTCGCTTGCGGTCGTCACCAGTACGATATATCCTATGGGCTCATCGGCTCGGATGCCAGAACGACGGGATTGCGCATGTCTAAAGCTGCCTCGACGACCGAACATCCCAACGCCGCCAAGGTCCGGGCGGCGCACGAGGCGTTCAAGACCGGCGACATGGCCAACGTTCGCCGGATCTTCGACTGGGAGTCAATCCGGTGGGTGCTGCCCGGTCGCAGCCTCGTCTCGGGAACCGATGTCGGTATGGAGCAGGTCTTCACCAACTTCGGGAAGTGTCACGAGCTGACGGACGGCACGTACCTTGCCGTCGGGTTCGACTACCTCGGCAGCGACCACCACGCGGTGGCGTTGGCCCATCTCACGGCGGAGCGCAACGGCAGGCGGCTCGAGATCGACGAGGCCGTCGTGTTCACCGTCGGCCCCGACGGTCGATTCAGCGAAGCGTTCCATCTCGCCTACGACCAGTATGCGTGGGATGAGTTTTTCAGCTGACGGCGACGGCCTCTCCGACAACAGCACGCTCGCGGCCAACCGGGAGGTCATGCGGCGCAACATTGAAGAGCTGTTTGCCCGAGGGGACGCCGCCCTCATCGAGGAGCTGTACTGGCCGGACGTCGTCGACCACAATCCCGTCCCCGGCCAACGTGCTGGACACGACGGACTGCGCGATGTGCTCGCCGCGTTCCACTCCGCCTTCCCTGATCAGCAGATGCAGTTGCACGGGACGCTGGCCGACCGTGACCTCGCCGTCGACTTCTGGACGTTCCGGGCCACGCACACGGGAGCGCTTGAGGACTGGCCCGCGACCGGTCGCGTCGTCACGTTCCAAGGCATCGACGTCGCTCGCATCGTCGACGGGCGGATCAAGGAGATCTGGCACGTCGAGGACGTAGCGTCGATGTGGGCCCAGCTCGGCCGGCCGTTGCAAGAACCTTCTAACTGAGAGCCGTTCTGGCCGTTTCCGAGCGACCCAGACAGTGCCACTGACCTGCTCATTCGCAACTTAAGCGTCTCTGGCTGATGCTGGGCTGATGCCCAGATGTAACCTGACCCTTGGGCGCCAAAGCTTGGACGAATTCGGGCCCTCATGGAGGCGTCCGACCCGTTCGGATCGAACGCACCGGCACGACGGGTGCATGAGCGTGTCCGAATGAGGGTAGCGAAGCTGCCGTGGCAGAGCGAACGAAGGAGCCTTCGCCTCGCCGACCGGCACGATCAACGACACCCTCAACGGCGATGACGACCGACTCATTCGCTACCGGGCCAAACGTGACTTCAACGTCACCGCCGAACCGTCAGGGATGCGCGTGTTCGAGGCCGGATCCCGCTTTGTCGTTCAGCGTCATCGAGCGCGGCGACTGCACTACGACGTACGACTGAAAGCGGCCGGCGTGCTGCTCAGCTGGGCGGTGCCGAAGGGCCCGACGCTTGACCCCGACCTGCGTCGCCTAGCGGTGCGCGTGGAGGACCACCCGCTCGACTACTTCGACTTCGAGGGCGTG
>JAYUFA010000458.1:0-10101 GCA_043738925.1 Actinomycetota bacterium | reverse complement strand
CGTGGGAGACCTTTTCGCCGGCGAGCGCGACGCGGAGAAATCGCAGGGTGTCACGTACGCGTTTGTAGGGTTCGACGAACGGCACCGCGTTCCAGCCTTCGACGATCACGTTCGATGACGAACCGATGCCTGCCACGAACCGACCCGGCGCCGCCGAGGCCATGCTGGCGATCGACTGTGCGAGCAGGCCGGGACCCCGCGTGTAGACCGGCAGGATCGCCGTGCCGAGGCGGGCACTCGGCGCCCACACCGATGCCAACACGAGTGGCGTGAACGCATCGGACGTGTTGGCCTCGACCGACCACAGATCGGTGTAGCCGAGTGCCACGAGCTCCTCGATGAGCTCACGTTGGGCCCCGAGGGGCGATCCACCGAACGGAATGGTCATGCCATAGCGCTGCATGCGTCCGACGCTACTGCCTCAGCTGTTCGCCTCGAGAGGGGTCACCCCCCTCCCTCTCGACGGTCACTGTCACACCCTCTGCGGATACTTGTTCTATGACCACGCAGCTCACGCTCCTCGCTCCGGCTCCCGCCCCTTGGCAGCTCGATGACCGCACGCGTACGATTGGCCTCCAAGGCCTCGCAGTCGCTCGCTCAGCGCTGGCTGGCACCCATCGAGCCATCGACGGCTCTCCCACCGCCCAACCGCTTTCGGCCGCCGCATGACCACCGCCGGGCCCGCCGGTTGCGTCCGCGGACGCCTCTGCGAGCTTCGAGCATCCTCATGGTCCGATTTTCCCGCGTTCCGTTGTGCATCGTCGTCGCTCTCGCCCTTGCTGGTCTCGCCTGGCTCGTCGTCGGGCCGCACCCGGGAGCCGCACGGCCACGTCTCGAACCGATCCCCGCCGCCGTAGCCGCCAACGCAGTGGTGACCCATGTTGTCGATGGCGACACCATCGATGTCCGCATCGCCGGTGTCGTCGAGCCGGTTCGTCTGATCGGCGTCAATACACCCGAGACCGTCGATCCTCGCAAGCCCGTCCAGTGCTTCGGGCCCGAGGCAAGCGCGCATACCAAGGCCCTGCTACCAGTAGGTAGCGCCGTGCGCCTCGAACGCGATGCCGAAGCACGCGACAAGTACGGCCGACTCCTGGCCTACGTCTATCGCTCCAGCGACGGGTTGTTCATTAACCTCGAGCTGGTGCGCGACGGCTTCGGTCCGGTGCTGCAGATTGCACCCAACAACGCGTACGAACCGGCGCTTCGAGCAGCCGAGGCAACAGCCCGACAAAACGATGTTGGTCTGTGGCATACCTGCGGTGAACCGGGCCTGGCGGCCGCGCCGTCCACCACCCGAGCGCCTCGGTGAGAGGGGCCGATCAACGAAGCGACAACAGTAGGGTTACGTTATGAGCGCGCTGACCGAACGACTCGGATACGGGGCGGCCGATCGGCTGGTCATCGTGTCGGCCGATCGTCTCGGCACGTGTCACGCGGCCAACGTGGCCGTCTTCGAAGCGCTTCGCGACGGCATCGCTACCGCTGCCGCGCTCATGATGCCGTGCCCGTGGGCCCGGCACGCGATGTACACCTATCGCGGAGAAGACATCGGCGTGCAGCTCACGTTGAACGCCGAGCAAGACATCTTGCGCTGGGGTCCGCTCACGCACGCACCGTCCTTACTCGACGGCGACGGCGGGTTTCCACGTACGGTCGCCGACCTGTGGGATCACGCCGACCTTGACGAGGTGCGTCGCGAGTGCCGCGCCCAGCTCGAGCGCTCCATCGTTTGGGGCTTCGGCGTCACCCATCTCACCTCGCATCTCGACGCATTGGTCCTGCGGCCAGAGTTCTTCGACGTCTACCTCGATCTGGCATGCGAGTTCGACCTGCCGATCCGACTCGGCGGAGCCGATGTCGAACGCGCGGCAGGCTTTCCGCTGCGTACGTTGGCCGCCGAGGAAGGCATCGCCGCGCCCGACCAGGTGGTCGTCGTTCGAGGCGGACTCGACGCCTTGGTCGCCGCGCTCGTCGGCTGCGAGCCTGGCGTCACCGAGCTCATCGTCGAACCCGCCGCCGACTCGGCCGAGTTGCGCGCCATCGACGCCGCGCCCGACGATCGGGTCGCCATGCTTCAGGCGCTTGCGTCCGCCGGCGGCATCGAGCAGGTCGTGCGCGACCAGCGCATCCAATGCATCGGCTACCGGCAGATCCGCGAGGCTCAGCGCCGCCGCCCCACCGTGCTTTGAACGATTTTGCACGACCTTGGTGGGCGGGTTCAGAGAATGGGGTTGTCGGTAGCGGCGCGCACGGCCGTGATCAACTCCACGCCTTCAGGGCTCGCGAATACCGCTCGGAGGTCGAGCAGAAACGTGCGGTAGTCGCCGTCGAGCTTCAATGAACCGCGCATGAACGCCACGTCAAGGTCGGCGCCGTCGAGTGCAGCCAACGCGTCGGCGTAGGTCCACGTAACGGTGCACGTGGCATCGGCACGCTTACCGAGCTCGAACGCGATGAGGCGGCCGTCGCGGACCTCGGCCCCGTACTGCGCCTTGCCGTCGGGACCGCCCGTCACCACGTGTTGCATCACCAGCGAGCACCCCGGCTGCGCGGGGAGCGCGGCATCGGCGCGCTCGCGCACGAATGCCAGCCATTCGGGTGAGAGGAGCCTCACCGGCTCGATCCGGCGCGTTCAGCCGCAGCCTCGTGCTCGCGCACGCCGGCGAAGAGATCGTCCTCCGGCGTCGCCGACTCGACCAACGATCTGGCGAGCACGTAGTCGTCCCACGGGTGCACGTGCCGAGCAACGTCGGCCGGTAACCCGAACCAGAACTTGGACGACGGGTCGACCTGGGTCTCGTGCGCGAGCAACGCGTTGATCCGCACGTCGTAGTAGTCGGTGATGTCAACGCGGGTGGTGATGATGGTGTCGTCGGCCGGGCGCGTGAACCAGCGGTCGTCGTAGGGTGATTCGAGGCCGAGCTCGACGTATTTCGCGTGCAGAGCGAAGATCCGTTCGCGTGACCACACGGTGAAGTACATCTTGAGCGGCTGCCACGCTGGGCCAAGTTCGGGATACGCGTCAGGATCGCCGGCGAGCGAAAAAGCCGGTTCGCTGATCTCGTTGACCCGAAGGTGATCGGGGTGCTGATAGCCCTGCTGATCGTCGCTGTACGTCACGATCACCTGGGGTCGTTGTTGACGAATGAACCCGACCAGGCGACCGACGGCCTCGTCGAGCGGCGCCTGCGCGAACGAACCGGGATGCGCGTTGTGATCGCTGCCCGCCATGCCCGAATCGCGATAGCCGAGCCAGAACAAGTGGTTGTAGCCGATGATCGAGACCGCGCGTTCGAGCTCGGCCCGCCGCACCTCGCCGATGTTGGCGCGCACATCGTCACGATCGAGAGCGGGGTTCAAGACGTCGCCCGCCTCGCCACCCGTGCAACACACCAGCGCGGTATCGACGCCTTCTGCGCGGTAGCGCGCCACCGTGCCTGCCCCTTTCGACGATTCGTCGTCGGGGTGGGCGTGCACCGTCATCATCCTGAGGGTCCGGTCCATGTCCGGCACGGTAGCGCGCGCCTTTGCCGGAGCGGTTCGCCATGTACCTCTTCCGACGCCCGCCACTCGCTACCATCAACGGGTGCCCGACCAAAGCCCGAACGACGGCGTCAACGAGTTCTTTCGCTACGGCGCCGATGTGATCGGACTCGACCACGAGTTGGTCGACGTGCTCACCACGCCCGATCGCGAGCTTGCAGTGCAGGTTCCCATTCGGCTTGACGACGGTTCTCTCCTGGTGACTCGCGGCTACCGCGTGCAGCACAACAACGCTCGTGGGCCCTACAAAGGTGGCATCCGCTACCACCCGGCGGCCGATCTCGACGAGGTGCGCGCCCTCGCGGCGCTCATGACCTGGAAGACCGCGATTGTCGACGTGCCGTTCGGCGGAGCCAAGGGCGGTATCGAGATCGACCCGACCAACCTGTCGATCAACGAACTCGAGCGCACGACGCGCCGATTTACCGCCGCGATCCATCACGTGCTCGGCGTGTATCAGGACATCCCCGCGCCCGATGTGAACACCAACGCGCAGGTCATGGCATGGCTGATGGACGAGTACAGCCGTGCGTACGGCTACAGCCCGGCAATCGTCACGGGTAAGCCCGTGGAGCTCGGCGGTGCGCCGGGGCGCGAGGCCGCCACCGGACGAGGCTTGTTTGCCGTGCTCGACGCGTACGCCCGCCGCACCAAGATCGAGCTCACCGGCCTGCGCGTGATCATCCAGGGCTTCGGCAACGTCGGCGCTCACTTCGCGTCTGGCCTCGCGGCGGCGGGCGTACACGTCGTCGGCGTGTCCGATGTGAACGGTGGCGTGGTCAATCCGAACGGGCTTGACGTGGAGGCACTGCTCGCGCTCGCTCGGGCCACGCGTCCGCTGCACGAGTTGGCCGGAGCGACCGCGGTCGACAACGCGACGTTGCTGATCACCGAGTGCGACGTGCTCACCCCAGCCGCGCTCGGCGAAGTCATCACCGAGGCCAACGCGGCCGCAGTTGCGGCCAGTGTCGTGCTCGAAGCGGCGAACCATCCGACAACACCGGCTGCCGATCGCATCCTCGTCGACCGTGGCATCGTGATCATCCCCGACGTGCTTGCGAACGCAGGCGGCGTGGTCGGCTCGTACTTCGAGTGGGCGATGAACATTCAACAGTTCCGTTGGACAGAAGCTCGTTTCAATGACGAACTCGAAACACGAATGCGCGAGGCCTTCACCACCGTGGCCAACCTCGCCGCGGACAAGGACGTTCCGCTGCGCCACGCCGCATATGCCGTTGGCGTAGGGCGTGTCGCTGCCGCGGCCCGGCTACGGGGCTACGCCGATGCGTAAACATCAATGGCCCCACCTTCGCCGCACCGTGCTGGCGCTCGTGTTCTGCGCGGCCGCCAGTTGCTCGACCTCGGGTCGCTACCTGCGCCCGCCGACCACCACCGTTACCCCCGCGCCCCAGGTGATCAGCCCGGCCAAGCCCACGTCGACCACGGCGCCCTGACCCCTCCCACGCACCTACCCACCAATCACGTACCTACCACGCACACCCACCATCCCTTGATACGAGAGCGCGACGCTGGGTCGCTCAGGCACTACCAGTTGCGGCGACGCCAAGGCGAGCGAGCACGGAACGGCAGTCGTGCCATGACTCGCGAAGAATGTCGGCTACGGGTCGGACCGCGTCGATACGGCCGGCAACCTGACCGCTCATCGCGTAGGCCGCATTCATGTCGCCGCCGAAGTAGAGCCGTTGCACGCCGTCGAGATCGAGCGAGGGCGCGGGGTACTGGCGCTCAGCCCCCGCGCTCAGCTCGGTGCGTAACGTACGCATCGAGGGTTTCGCATAGCGATTCACGATCACGGTGTCGGTTTCGGCCGCGGCGATCACCGCTTGCTTCCAGTTGTCGTGCACCGGCGACTCGGCGGCGGTCAACATGCGCGTGCCCATCTGCACGCCCTCGGCGCCGAGCGCGAACGCTGCTGCCATCGACACGCCGTCACAGATACCGCCCGCGGCGATGATCGGCACATCGACCAGCGCCGCAATCATCGGCACCAGCACCATGGTTGAAGCGCCGTCGGCATTCTTGAAGCCACCGCCCTCGATGCCTTCCACGACGAGCCCATCGACGCCACACGCGACTGCTTTCAAGGCACCGCGCAACGACGGCACAACGTGGAACGTGGTGATGCCCGCTTCTTTGAGGCGAGGCACGAACAGCGAGGGGTCACCCGCGGAGGTGGTCACAAAGCGCACGCCGTGCTCAACGATGAAATCGACGATCGAAGGATCACGCACGAAGAGCTGCGCGACGTTGACGCCCCACGGCTTGTCGGTGAGGTCACGCATCTTCGCGATCTCGAGCTTGATGATGTCGAGTTGTCCGGACGACATCTCGATGATCCCCATGCCGCCGGCGTTCGACACTGCAGACGCGAGCTGAGCACGCGCGATGAACCCCATCGGAGCTTGCATGATGGGGATGTCGATGCCGAGGAGCTCGGTGACCCGCGTCTTCATGAAAGGCCTTTCGGTCAGCGCGCCCGGCGACGGCGACGGAACGCGTGTCGTCGGGAGCGAAGGCTGGGACGGAATCGCACCGCACGATCGGAGACCCACGGCTGATACGGCGCCATCGTGAAATCGGCGAGATAGGTCAACGGGCCGTCGTAGTTCACCCGCCAACCGGCAAAGTCGCGCCACGCCTGGGCGCGGTCGGCATGCACCGGTACATCGGCGGCGACAAGGCGGTCGTACACCGCGTCGAATTCGCCCTGGGTGATCGAGATCGGATCGTCGGGTGACGGGTTGGCCATGTAGGGAATCGCGAAGAAGTCGCAGAGGCCACGCAGCGACAAGAACCCCGAGCGCACCATCAGCGCGGCGCGCGGGTTCAGCTCGACGTCGATCGTCGACAAGTAGATCGACGCGCAGTCAAGCGCAATGCCCGCGCCCGTGATCCACGATCGATCAGGTTCGGGCGAACGAAAGAAGCTGAGCGACGGGAACGAGCGGTGCGACTCGCTGATTTCGACGAACCATTGGTCCCATTCCTCCCACACCTCGTCGAGTCGTCCGAGCCCACCGATCGCGTGCGACCGCGCCAGCATGACCACCGGATCTGCGTCGCCGACATCGTTCGCGGCGCGGATGAACAACTTCGCGACGCTGGTCTCGCGGCGCGAGAAGTGCGCGTAGATCGTCGGCAGGAACGAGATGAGCAACGCGACGAGACCGAGGCCGAGAAGCGCCTCCACGATCGAGACGAGCTGCTGCAACGTGGTGGCGGCCGAGCGCACCCCGAGTGTCGTCAGCGACGACCCGGAGAGCAGCAGCGCGGCGCGCCATGAATGCAGACCGAAACCCCAATAGACGGGCGTGAATCCGGCGATCAATCCGAAGGCCCACGCAATCGGCAGGAGCATCAAGGCGGTCGGAGCGAACCGCGACATCACCCGATCGCGACGCTCGTAGGTGTGCGCTTCGCGAGCGAACAGCTGGAAGCACCATCTCGTTGCGGCGAACACGATCGTGCTCAACAGCACGTGCTCGCCCCGCGGCACGACCACGGTGCGTACCGCCGCGGACAACACGGCGGCGACCACGAAGATCCCGCCGAGCACGGCCACCACATGCACGACGATCATGGTCGGGGAAGGAATCCGCCGTCGACTATGAATGTCTGACCGGTGATGAACGACGCTTCCTCGGAGCACAAGAACAGGACCATGCCCACCAAGTCGCCCACTTCACCGAACCGTTTGATGAGCTGACCGCGCGTGACCAGCTCCTGGTGCTCAGGAGCGAGGTGCGCGAGCACCGCGGGCGAGCCGATCATCCCTGGTGCGATACCCACGACGCGCGTGCCCTCGGGTCCGAGCTCCGCCGCGAGCGACATGGTGAGCGCGTTCAGCGCGAGTTTCGACGCGCCATACGCACCACCTGCGGACAGATACGCAGCCATCGAGGATTGGTTGACTATGACGCCGCCGCCACGTTGGGCCATGGAGGCGCGCGCCTCGCGCGCGCACAGCATGGCGCCGATCACGTTGACGTCGAGAATGCGGCGCCAATCGGAAGCGGGCAACGTCGTTGTCTCGTTGTAGCGCCCGAGGTGCAGACCGGCGTTGTTGACCACGACATCGACCCCACCGAAGTGGTCAATGGTGGCGCGCATCATGGACGCGACCTCAGCCTCGTCAGAAACGTCGCAGTGGACACCGAGTGACAGGCCCCCGATCGACGCGACAGTGGCAGCGACGCCTTCGTCGTGGATATCGGCCACCACGACAGCGGCACCTTCGGCCGCAAATGCGGTCGCATAGGCACGACCGATGCCGTTGCCGGCTCCGGTGACCACCACGACCTTGTCAGCGAACCGCGTCGGTGGCATGAAGCGCAGTCTCGCACATCGTCCGGCACTCTCGGAGACCGCGCTCCATGCAGGTGATCAGCGAAAATCGCGCGATCTCAATGCCCCGCCGAGGGGCAGCAACTCGAGGCGCTCGGCGATGATGTTCACCACGTTCTCTGCGTTCTCGACCCGCCCCCGTATGAGCAGCGCGGGCGCACTGCGGGCAATGGTGAGATGACGTTGCCAGCACCCTTTCGACACCACGATGTTGATGAGCCCCGTCTCGTCTTCGAGGTTGAGGAACGTGGTCCCCCCCGCCGTGGCTGGCCGTTGGCGATGTGTGACCACACCGGCGACGATCACGCGCGTCTTTGACGCCAACGCCTTGAGCGCCGCTGCCGGAACCACTCCCAATGCTTCGAGTTCGGCCCGCAAGAACTTGGTGGGGTGACCGTCAGGGGCGACGCCGCCGGCCCATAGATCGGCGAGTGCAACTTCGCGGTCGGTCATACCCGGCAGCTGCGGTGCTTCGACGCCGGTGACGATGCCGTCGAGGCGCCCCGGCTTCGACTGCGCAACCGCACCCGCCGCCCACAGCGCAGCGCGGCGCGGCGCGGCGCCAACGCCAGACGCGCCGACGAGTGAGTCGAACGCGCCGGCCGTAGCGAGCGCCTCGAGCACGTCGAGTGAGGTGTTGGCGTAGCGCGCCACCTGTTCCATCGAGGTGTACGGCTGTCCGGCAACCAAACGCTCGGCGAGAGCAGCACCTACCTTGCGCACGGCGCCGAGCCCGAGCCGCACCGCGACTTGGTTGTGTGACTCCGCGCAGGGTTCGAGCACCGCCGCCGCGCCAGATCGATTGATGTGTGGTGTGTGCACCATCACACCGTGACGACGCGCGTCTTGCACCAACGAGTGCGACGAATAGAAACCCATCGGCTGCGCGTTGAGAAGGGCGGCACAGAACGCGGCCGGATAGTGCAGCTTGATCCACGAACTCGAATACACGAGGTACGCGAACGACACCGAGTGGCTTTCGGGGAAGCCGTAGTTCGCGAACGCCGCGAGCTTGAGATAGATCTGATCGGCGACCTCTTCGCTGATGCCACGTTCGGCCATGCCTGCATAAAGCTTGGCCCGCAAGCCCTCCATGCGTTCCTGGCTGCGCTTTGAACCCATCGCCTGACGCAACTGATCGGCGTCACCGGGACTGAAGCCCGCGACATCGATGGCCATCTGCATGAGTTGCTCTTGGAACAGCGGGACGCCAAGGGTCTTCGCCAGCGACTTCTCGAGCAGCGGATGCAGGTAGGTGACCTCCTCTTTGCCGTTGCGGCGACGGATGTACGGGTGCACCGAGCCACCTTGAATCGGGCCCGGGCGGATGAGCGCCACTTCGACCACGAGGTCGTAAAAGGTGCGTGGCCGCAAGCGGGGCAACGTGGCCATCTGTGCCCGCGATTCGACTTGGAACACACCGATGGAATCGGCTTCGCACAACATGTCGTAGACCGCGTCTTCTTGCTCGATGCTGGCGAGGTCGACGAGCACGCCGTGGTGCTCGCGGATGAGATCGACCGCGTAGTGCAACGCGCTCAACATGCCGAGGCCCAACAGATCGAACTTCACCAGACCCGCCGCCGCGCAATCATCCTTGTCCCACTGCAACACCGTGCGGCCTTCCATGCGACCCCATTCGACCGGGCACACCTCGATCACCGGGCGATCGCAGATGACCATGCCCCCCGAGTGGATGCCGAGGTGACGGGGGAAGTTCTCGATCTCGCGCGCGAGGTCGAGAACATCGGCGGGGATGTCGGTGGTGACCGGCACCGTCGACCACCGGTCGGCTGCTTTTGCGTAGGCGTCCTGTTGACCACCCGCGTAGCCGAGCGCCTTGGCCATGTCGCGTATCGATGACTTCGCGCGGTAGGTGATGACATTGGCAACCTGTGCGGCGTTGCGACGACCGTGCTTGTCATAGACGTACTGGATGACCTCTTCTCGACGGTCGCTTTCGATGTCTATGTCGATGTCGGGCGGGCCATCACGTTCAGGTGACAAGAACCGTTCGAACAACAAGCCGAGCATCACCGCGTCCGCGTTCGTGACCCCAAGCGCGTAACACACCGCGGAGTTCGCGGCCGACCCGCGCCCCTGACAGAAGATGTCGGCGCGTTTGCAGAACTGCACCAGATCCCACACGACAAGGAAGTAGCCGGGGAACCCCAGCTGCTCGATCAGCGC
>JAYUFA010000457.1:0-10115 GCA_043738925.1 Actinomycetota bacterium | reverse complement strand
TCAAAGAGATTCAGGCTGTGGCGATCCCGAAGGACATTCCGCTCACGAGCGCGTGCCTGATCGCATGCGGTGTGGTCACCGGCCTGGGCTCGGTGTTCAATCGCGCGAACGTCACGGTCGGTCAAACCGCCGCCGTCTTCGGTGCGGGCGGCGTTGGTCTGTCGGTCATCCAGGCGTTGCGCATCAAAGGTGCCGGACGCATCATCGCCGTCGACACGGTGCCCGCGAAAGGTGCGCTGGCCATCCAACTTGGCGCCACCGATTTCGTGAACGCGGCCGAGGTGGATGCGGTCGCGACCATCCACGAGATGTTGCCGTTCGCGCCCGGTCAGCCCACTGGCCCGTTCGGCGCGGGCGGCGTCGACTGGTCGTTCGAATGCGTCGGCGTTGCGCCGGTCACCGCGGCCGCAGTCGAGGTGCTCGACTGGGGCGGTACGTGTGTCCAGGTCGGCGTGCCGTCGCCCTCGGCGCGCTACGAGATGCCGATCACGCACATCACGCAGGTCGAGCGCTCCATCGTCGGGTCGCGCGCCGGTGGCGTGCGGCCGCAGTACGACATCCCGATGATCGTCGACCTCTACAAGCGCGGCTTGTTCGACCTCGATTCGATGGTCACGAAGACCTATCCGATGGAGGATTTCTTCACGGTCGTCGACGACATGCACCACGGCCGCCTCGCCCGCGGCGTATTGGTGTTCTGACCTATCCGCTGGACCTCTTGGAGATTTTGTAGGTGAGCACACCCTTCGCGACAAGTCGATCGGAGGTTGCACCGCGCACTTCAGCCTCACAAAACGCTATCGATGATCCGCGTTGGGTGAGCCATCCCTCAGCCACCGCGTCCTCGTCACGCAACGCACCGAGGTACTGCACGGTCATGTCGATGGTGGCGAAACCCACGGGGTCCTCATAGCCAGCGCCGATCGCGGGCACCACAACTGCGTCGATCAACGACGCGATGGCACCACCGTGAGCCACACCAAATGGTTGCGTGATCTCCGTACGCCACGGAAGGCGCATACGGCAGTAGTCGAGGCGCACGTCCTCGACTACGAGGCCCAAGAACGCGGCATAGAACGTGGTCGAACCGGTGCCGAGACGTTTCCATCGCGCAACGCGATGCGGCGGCAAGTCAGCGAATGCGTCGGCGCGGTGGGTTGACACGATCAGCGACACTAGCGAGGCCAGACTGGTGTCGTGATCGCCGGCCGCCGATGTCCTCGTGAGCCGCGCCTGCGTGTCGCGGCGATCGGTGCTCTCCTTGCCATGTGCGCCGCCGCCTGCGCGGCAAAGACCGCTGTTCTCGGTGACGGACTCAAGCCAGCGCTGACGATAACGGCGACGCCCACGACCGCGCTGGCGACGACCACGGTGGCGGCGCCGGCCAGCACCGCCCGGCCGACGACCACCACACCGACCATCACCTTGGCACCGGCCGCCGGACGGGCGACCACGACCGCGGCGTTCGTCCTACCCGCCCCCAATACCATCGCCGTGCGCACACCGAGCGGCATTCTCGCGTTGTGGCGCGGGTACGACGCCGCCGGCAACATGATCGTCAGCACCCCGTGTGATCGCACCGCGGTGGTGGCGCGCAGCCCGGTGGTGCGCGGTGTGGACATCTTGCTCGACCCCGGCCACGGCGGCCTCGATCCCGGTGCCATCGCAGCCAGCGGCATGACCGAGGCCGAGGTCAACCTCGATGTCGCGTCGCGCGTGCAGACGAAACTCCGCGCCGCGGGCCGCAGCGTGGAAATGACGCGGGACGGCGACTACTTCCGCACCTTGGTCGACCGGGCGCAGCTCGCGACTTCGATCGCGCCGAAGGCATTCGTCAGCATCCACCACAACAGCGGCATCGATGCTCCCAGCAAGGCGGGTATCGGCACCGAGATCTACCACCCGAAGACCGACGCGACATCGCGTCGACTCGGCGGCGTCGTGTACAAGCACCTTGAGGCCGCGCTCAGCACGTTCGACGTGGCGTGGACGCGAAGCGCTCACTTCGGCGTTCGCTACCGTGCGAATGCGGAAGGCACCGACTTTTACGGAGTGCTCCGACGCAGCGCGGGTGTGCCGGCAATCCTCATCGAATCGTCGTACCTGTCGAACGCAAAGGAGGCGGCGGTGCTCGCCACTGATCGCTATCGCGACGCTGAGGCCAACGCGATCGCCGACGGCATCATCGATTGGCTCGACACGCCCGACGCCGGAAGCGGCTATCAAAGCGGTTTCGTCGAATCGGGTTCGGGGGGCGACACCGACCTGCGGTCCTGCCACGACCCGGCGCTGGGCTGAGCTGGGCTGACCTCTCGAAGTCCACGAGCGGCGACACAGGTTGCCCCACTCACAAGCCGGTAGCCTCCCCCGCCATGCTCGACCACGTGTTCACCGACGCCATTGGCGCACTGCGCGAAGTGTTCGAGGCCGCGATGCTCGAACGCCAAGCGTTCGAAGAGCGCTTTCAGATGGACTTCCTGCTCGGTGACGTCTCCTGGGAGACCACGTACGGGCTGCCCGGCGAAGGACTGCCACCGCGTGTGCGCGCCGACATCACCCTTGGCTGGCCCACGTGGGCGCAGACCGCCTATCGAAACTGGTACATCGGCGAGACCTTCGACGAACCGCCACGTATCGAGATCGAGATCGTTCTCCGCGTACAACGGCTGGCGGCATATCCAGATCCGCAGGCGATGCTCGACGCGCTCCCAGAAACCAGCCCGCCCATCGGAGCCGAACCGCTCACGCGGTCTGGGCCCACCATCGAGGCGATCTACGAGACCACGCTCGACGATCCCGAGTACGCGATCGAAGTGTCCTATGAGGGCTTGTACGAGTTCGACGAAGAGGCTCTCGCGGATGGCACCAGCCTCGACAAGCATTTCGCGGCCATGGGTGGCTGGGTGAGCGCCACACTCGTGCGCCTCGGCGATCTTCGCTATCAGTATCGCCCGCCCGACATCGAGCCTGACGACGACTGAACTCAGAGGCCGCGGCGCATGGGTATCAGGTCGTCGTGTCGTGGTGCTCGCTTGGCAGCTTTCGCGCCGAACTCCTCGATCATGTCGGCCGGCTGGAACATGCCCGACTGCCAGGTGGCGATGTAATTCAAGCCGTCGGCAACGGAGTGGTCCCGCGCGTACGTGAGCATTTCCTTGGTGCCCCATACGGCCAAAGGCGAACGCGCCGCGATCTCGGCGGCGACCGCGTGCACGCCGTCGATCATGGTCGCGTGATCGGCATAGACGTCGTTCACGAACCCGAGTTGGTGTGCCTGCGCCGCAGGCATGCGCCGCCCGGTATAGGCGTACTCGCGCACAATGCCTTCGGGCATCAGCTTGGGCAACCGCTGCAGCGTGCCGAGATCAGCGGTCATCCCGATGTTGATCTCTTGAATGCAGAAGAACGCGTCCGCGGTCGCGTACCGCATGTCGGCCGCGCACACCATGTCGACGGCACCACCCACGCAACCACCCTGCACGGCGGCCAGCACCGGCATCCGTGCACGCTCCAACGCGGTGAAGGCTTCCTGAAGATGCAAGATGTTGGCACGCACGTTGGCGCGTATCCGCCCTGGTTCGCCCGGCGTGGCCGAATCGGCCTCACCCGTCACGGCGTCGAGGTTGGTTCCGCCACCGAAGACGGCCAGGTCCATCCCCGCGCTGAAATGTTTTCCGGTCGACGAGAGCACGATGGCTCGTGCCCGACCGGCGTCGCTGATCTGGCCGACGAGCTCTGGCAGCTCGCGCCAAAACGCCGGGATCATCGTGTTGAACTCGTCGGGCCGACATAGCCGCACGTGAGCGACATTGTCGGCCTCTTCGATATCGAAACAGTGAAAGGCCATCGGGCAACGCTAGGCCGCGACAGTGACCTCGTGCTCGGCGTCGGCAACGCGTGCCGATGCGATCGCTTCCGCAAACGCGTCGTCGTCCACACCGTCGAGCGTGTCATCGGGCCACGTGAGGTCGATTGCCTCGACGGACTCGTCGGTTTGCATCGTGTGCTTTGTCTTGAATAGGCCCATGTGTCCGGCTCCTCCGGGCAGAAACCGCTGTCGGGACTATTTCATCACAATGAGGTAGACGAAGGGTGACATACGTGTTGCAATTTCCGCGCAGCATCACGGCACTACGATCACTTTCCTAGGTCGATGAGCTCATCTGTTCGCACTCGTCGCCGCCGTACCGCCAAGGAGAACCGTGTGACCGGGCTTGATGCTCATCGTCTTTCGCGCGTGGCCCGACCAAGCCACTATGCGCTCACGCTCGCGCCTGATCTCGAGCGCGGCACCTTTGCGGGCAGCGTCGTCATCGATCTCGACATCGTCGAGGCCACCGCCGAGCTGTGGTGCAACGCGATCGACCTCACCGTGACGAGCGCTCATCTCGGCAGCGGGGCGGACCTGATCGCGTTGACCACCACGGTCGACGCGCCCAACGAGCGGTTGTGCTTCACCGCAGCCGACGTGATGTCGCCCGCAGCCGTTCAGCTTCATCTCACGTTCGAAGGTGAGCTCATCGAACAGCTGCGCGGCTTCTATCGCAGCTCGTTTACCGGTCCTGATGGCACTCCACATCGCATCGCCACCACCCAATTCGAGGCAACGGACGCGAGGCGAGCGTTTCCCTGCTGGGACGAGCCCGAGTACAAGGCCACGTTCGCCATCACGCTCGACGTCGCCGACGATCTGCTCGCGGTCTCCAACGGGCCCGTCGTCTCGGTAACACCGCTCGCGAATGGCTGGCGTCGTGTGCGGTTCGCGACGACGATGCGCATGTCCACTTACCTTGTCGCGTTCGTGATCGGCCCGTTGGAAGCCACCGATCCCGTCGACGTCGACGGCGTCGCGCTGCGGGTCATCCACACGCCCGGCAATACGCATCTCACCGCCTTCGCGCTCGAGTCGGCGGCGTTCGCCCTGCGGTACTTCACCGAGTACTACGGCATTGCGTATCCAGCCGACAAGCTCGACCTTGTGGCCATACCCGATTTCGCGTTCGGCGCAATGGAGAACCTCGGCTGCGTCACCTTTCGCGAGACGCTGCTGCTCGTCGACCCTTCCGCGGTACCCCAACCCGAACTGCAACGCGTGGCAGACGTGATCCATCACGAGATTGCCCACATGTGGTTCGGCGACCTCGTCACGATGCGCTGGTGGAACGGCATCTGGTTGAACGAGGCCTTCGCCACGTTCATGGAGATGAAGTGCACCGACGCGTTTCGGCCGAGCTGGCATCGCTGGAACGACTTCGGCTTGTCACGCTCGGCCGCGATGGATGTCGATTCGTTGGCGGCCACACGACCGATCGAATACCCCGTGCACTCACCGGCTGACGCAGAAGGCATGTTCGATCTGTTGACCTACGAAAAGGGTGCGGCAGTCGTGCGCATGCTCGAGCAATACGTGGGCGAAGAATCGTTCCGCGCCGGCATTCATGCCTATCTCCACAGGCATGCGTACGACTCGACCGAGACGCACGATCTGTGGGACACCATCGAGGAGACCACGGGCGAGCCGGTGCGCTCCATGATGGACAGCTGGATCTTTCAAGGCGGCCACCCGATGGTCCGCGTCGAACCGGGCCCCAACGGCTCGACTCGTCTGAGCCAGCAACGCTTCAGCTACCTCGGTGCCCCCGCGCAAACCTGGACCGTGCCCATGCGTCTTCGCGCCAACGGCCACGAACATCGAATCCTTCTCGGCGCCGAACCGGCCGATGTCGATGTGGCCATCGACGACATTGCCTCGGCCAACGCTCGCGGCTCGGGCTTTTACCGCGTGCACCTCAGCACCGAGCAGCGCGAGCGCATCGCTACGAGCGGACCCGGAACCGACGACGCGATCGAGCGCTACGGCTTGGTCGACGACACCTGGGCGATGACGCTCGCGGGCGAACTCACCGGCAATCAGTTCCTCTCCTTCGCCGAAGGCTTTCGCGATGAGTCCGACCTCTCGGTGTGGCAGCGCATGATCACCGCGTTCGACGGCATCGTGCGCGCCGTCGAACCCGCACGTCGCGACGCCTTCGACGCGCGTCTGCATGCGTTGCTCGTTCGCGCGCGCGATCGGCTTGGTACTGATCCACGAGTCGGCGAGACCGCTCGGGTCGGCGAACTACGCGCCGCGCTGCTCGAAGCCGACGCTCTCCTCGCACGCGACGCCGCGTCGATCGAGGCCGCGCATCACCTGCTGACGATCGACCCCGTCGACCCTGCGTTGCGTGCCGCCGCGATCGACATCGTTGCTGCACATGGCGACAGCGCGCTGTACGACTCGTACGTCGCCGCTATGACGGCTGCGCACTCGCCACAAGAAGTCGAGCGTCACCGGCTTGCGCTCACCCTGTTTCCGGGCGCGGCCGAAGCAAGCCGCACGTTCGGCCTCGCGCTCGACGGCACGATCCGCTCGCAAGATGCACCCTTCGTGATCCGCGCACTGTTACGCAATCACCACCAGGGCCCTCACGTATGGGCCATGCTCGCCGAGCGTTGGACCGATGTCATGAGCGTCGTGCCCGGCAACCTTGTCGCGCGGTTCCTCGAAGGCATCAGCGCGTTGGCCGAACCCGACCTCGCGGCCACGGTCGAGGCATTTCTCGACGCGCACCCCGTGCCGCAAGGGCGCACCGTGATCGCACAACATCGTGAGCGACTACGGGTACAAGTGGCGTTTCGTCAACGCGAACGAGCTGCGTTGGGCTGACACCGCGGCGGTGCGCACGTCATCGCAACGCTGCGCCGAGCGTGCCTTGGTCATCAAGCACGGTGACCACCAGCGCGCGACTGCGCAGGCTCGGATCGCGCGCCGTGCATTGCAAGGTCTCGCCCACCACCAACACGCGAACGGCTGCTCCTCCGCACTCGATGGTGGTGTCGATCGACAGATCCTTGGTGAAGCGGGCCGCGAGCACGGCAACCGACTTGACCACGTCGAGTAGCGACTTGTCGAGAGCGACGCTCACGGCGCCGTTGTCGTCGAGTTGTGTCACGGTGAGTTGCACCGGAGTCTCGGCAAGCTTGGCGTTGCACACGGTCACCACGCCTTGTTGCTTCACGATCGGCGACGGACACGAGACCTCGGTCAGAAGATCGGGATGATCGCCTACGACCTGGCCCGGCAGATTGCGTTCCAGCGCCCGGGCATCGAGTCGCGTCACCGAGCGACACCCGACGAGCAGCGTTGCGGTCAGGACTACCGCGGCCACGAACGCGGCACGCATGCGACCAAGAAACCTCACGAGGACGCTTGGTCGGCTGCGAACGCAAGCGCTTCGTCCCAACTCGCGCCGGAGGCGATCAGATGGCGATACTGCACAACGTGACGCGGGCGGTTCATGCCGAGCACGGCGACGATCTTGTCACCGCGTCCGTAGATCGCCGCGAATCGCCTCTCGTCGAGCGAGCCGGTCACCACACGGACGGTGTCATCGTGACGCGACCGACCCGCCAACTGGATCTTGCGGTCGTATTGATCCGACCAAAAGAATGGCACGGGCGCGAACGGTGTCGCATCGTCGTCGGCAACGAGCAATCGCCGGGCGGCGTGCGCCGCCATCTCGATCGCGTGATCCCAGTGCTCGACGCGCGCGGTTTCGTCGAACCGGGGGTTGTACCAACGCGCCACATCGCCCGCCGCGGTGATCCCCGGTGCGGCCAAAAGTGTTGCATCGCACACCACACCGTTGTCAATCGTGAGCCCGGAACCCTCGAGCCAGCCGGTGTTCGGCGCGACGCCTACACCGACGACGACCACATCCGCCTCGACCGACGAACCATCGCTCAAGCGCACACGCTCGACGCGCCCCGCGCCATCGATGCCCTCGACGCCGACACCCAATCGCAGGTCGACGCCGTGCTCTCGATGCACGTCGGCCATCAGGTTGCCCATATCGCTGCCGAGCACCCGACCGAGCGGCACGGGCAGTGCCTCGATCAGCGTGACGTTGAGGTCGCGTCCGCGCGCGGTGGCCGCGACCTCGGCACCGATGAACCCGGCACCGACCACGACGACGCGACGCGGTGACGCGTCGAACGCTGTTCGCAACGCGCGCGCATCGTCGATAGTGCGCAGCGTGAACACGCCGGGCATGGGTATGACGCCCGGCAGCATGCGAGGCGTGGCTCCGGTGGCGATCAACACACCGTCGAATGCATGCTGGGTCCCATCGGCCAGTTGCACCGTGCGATGTGCGGCGTCCAGCGCGACCGCACGCACCCCGAGACGCAGGTCAAGGTCGAGGGCTTCAAACGCATCGTCCGCGATCAGGGCAACACGGCTGTCGTCCCAGCTGCCGGCGAGGAACTGCTTCGACAATGGCGGTCGATCGTAGGGCTTGTGCGGCTCGTCGCCGATTAAGGTGATCGCACCGTCGTAGCCGTCGCGGCGCAGCGTCTCGGCCGCACGAATACCCGCCAGTGACGCGCCGACGATGGCGATGGATCTGCGCATGCTGCGAAGTTAGCTTGCGATGAAAGCTCAGCCGGTCTCGCGGGCGCTCTCGACCACGGCGGGTACAACGACTGCTGCGCTGTCGGCGCACAGCTCGTGGCTCGACAACCACGTACCGAGCTCCGAGATCGGCACCCATGCGTGATCGACCACCTCGCCGTCGGGAAACGTGAATGGTCCGTCGTGCACGAGAAAGAAGAGACGACCGACGACACGAGTCTCCGCCGACTCAAACCGCACCGGGCCGCGATCAACCAGCACCGACGCTGCCACCGCGACGCCCGTCTCCTCCCGCAGTTCACGACAGGCACCGTCGGTCCACGATTCCCCGACCTCGCAAAGGCCGCCGAATGCCATATCCCACCGATGCGGCCAGATGTCCTTCCACGGGGCGCGGCGGTGCGCGAGAACCGCGCTGGCGCCGTTCCAAACGACGATGTACGTGGCCCGATGGCGAAGATTGTCGGCGCGGACGGCAGACCGAGTCACGATGGCGGTCACCTGACCGTCAGCGTCGACGGCCTCGACCAGCTCGGTGCCGATCAGTCCTCGGCGAGCTTGATGGCCTGCTTCGGACACCGATTCACGGCTTCTTCGCAACGCTCACGTGCTTCGTCGGCGGGCGTCTCGTTCAGCACATAGAGGAAGTCGTCGTCACGCACCTCGAAGATGTCAGGTGCGACCTGCATGCAGATCGCGTTGCTCTCACACAGGTCGTAATCGACGACGATTCGAAAGGCCACGACACAGTCCTCATTCACTCGAGCTGACTTTGCTGATCCTATACGTGACGCGCTCGGGTCGCCTCGACGCCGGACGGTCAGAACGCGACGATCAGAACTCGATCACCTGACGGACGACCTCGCCGCGCTCCATGGCGCGCATGGCGTCGTTGATCTCATCGATCTTGATGCGCCGCGTGATCATGCGGTCGAGGTCGAGCTTGCCCGCACGGTAGAGACGGAGCAGCTTGTGAAAGTCGCTGCGTACATCGGTGCCGCCGTAGTAGCTGCCGACCATCGTCTTTTCGTTGAAGAACAACTCGAAGGCCGAGAACGACACCATCTCGTCCATGCGGCCGACGCCGACGATGCAACAGGTGCCGCCACGGCGGGTGGCGTCATACGCGGCGCGCATGGTGACCGGCTTGCCGATGCATTCGAGTGCGTAGTCGAACCCCATGCCACCGGTAAGGCTGTTCTTCAGGCTGTCGACCTCGTCGGGCATGCATGAGTGCGTGGCACCGAACGCCTTTGCCTCTTCCAGCTTGTTGACGTTCATGTCGACGGCGACGATCTCCGCCGCACCCGCGATGCGTGCACCCTGGATTGCCGAGATGCCGACGCCGCCGGCACCGTAGACGATGACCGACGATCCCGGCGACACTTTGGCCGTGTTCAACGCCGCCCCGGCGCCGGTCATGACACCACAACCAATCAGCGACGCGACCTCGAGCGGAATGTCGACGTCGATCTTCACCACTGCGGGCTCCGGCACCAGCGTGTACTCAGCGAAAGTTCCGGTACCCGCCATCGAGCCGATGACCTCGTCGCCCTGACGAAACTGGCCGCCCATCGTCATCATGATGTTGAAGCAGAGGTTTGGCTGCTTGTGATCAACACAGCTCTTGCACTTCCCGCACGGCGGCGACCACGCGATGATG
>JAYUFA010000456.1:0-3831 GCA_043738925.1 Actinomycetota bacterium | reverse complement strand
GCATCGACCTCTTCCGAACGGCGAACGACCAAGCGCGTCTAGTCACGAGCTTTCGCACGACGCCCGAAGAGATCGACGACGCGCTGGCCCGCATGACCGCACACACATCCGTCCCCTAACGCGGGCCAGCGCTACTCTCGCCACTCGAGTTGCGCCAGGCTGAACCGCTGAAACAACCATCCCGCAACTCGGCAATTGTAGAAGGCCATCACTGCGGGCGATCTCCGGGTAGCAAAAGCACACCCGACGACGAGTGGTTCAAGAGTTCGCCAGCTGGACCAACGAACTTCGAGCACTACAGACCCGACTTCCTGATCAGGTGTCGGACGTCGATGCTGGCGCCCGATGTAATCCGCTCGATATCTCGTTAACACGAGACGAACGGAGGCGCTACTCCGGCCCTTATCCAGCGGCCTGTGCGACGGGCCGATCGACGGCAGCCACCGCGGAGCGTGGCGGATCGCTGCCGTTCGTGGCGCCGTTGGGCAGATCGTGTTGGCCGCGACTCTGCGCTGACCGCCATGTCGAGATCCGTTCGCGCCGTCACGGCGGGCTGCTTACTCACTCGCTGACCCGATCACGTGCCGTTGCCGTTCCGGGTGCCGTGACGTGGGACGGCACCGGAGGCGTGGTCAAGGGTCGCTGCAAGCCTCCGCTTCGCTCCGGGTTTCGCTCGCCCTTCGGGCGTCCCTTGACCCCGCCACCGCCACCGTCCCGATGAACCCCTTAAGGGCAAGCCAGACCACCTGGCCGCACTCAAGGAGACCTCATCATGACCGATCAACTCACCGCAGCCCACGACCGCATCGCCAACGCCGTCGAGCAACTCGTTACCGGTGCCGACTGGCAAACCATGCTCGACGTCGCCTCCCGCTTCCGCACCTACAGCCCGAACAACGTCTGGCTGATCCTCGCTCAACGACCCGACGCCACCCGCGTCGCCGGTTACCACACCTGGCGTAACCTCGACCGCTGGGTCCGCAAAGGCGAACACGGCATCGCCGTGCTCGCCCCGATCGTCACCCGCACCAAGCCGATCGACCCCAGCGACGACCCAGAACTCGTCAGGGTCCTGCGCGGCTTCAAGATCGTTCACGTCTTCGACATCAGCCAGACCGACGGCGCCGAGCTCGCCGACGTCACCCCAACACTGTTGACCGGTGACGCCCCCGCCGACGCGTGGGGCATGCTCGCCACACACATCACCAACGCTGGGTTCACGCTCCAGCGCGGCGACTGCGACGGCGCAAACGGCTACACCAACCACGCCACCCGAACCGTTCGCGTCCGCGACGACGTCGACGACACCCAAGCCGTCAAGACCCTCGCCCACGAACTCGGCCACGTCCTGCTCCACGCCAACGCCGACCACCGTCCCCGCATGGAGATCGAAGCCGAGAGCGTCGCCTACCTCGTCTGCCACCAACTCGGCATCGTCAGCGACGACTACAGCTTCGCCTATCTCGCCCGCTGGTCCAACGGCGACACCAGCCTCATCCGCACGACCGCCGAACGTGCCATCACCTGCGCACGCCGCATCCTCACCAGCAACCAAGTGACGGATGCAGCACGAGTCGCTTGACACGAGGCAGCGTGGTGCGGATAAGAACACACCCACTGGACCGGACACCCCACACGGCTCGCCCGAGAGCTCGCCGGAAGATTCGGCGACGACGCCTACGCCATCGAGGAACTGATCGCCGAACTCGGTGCCGCCTACTGCCCAAACCTCGCTCAGCCAGGCAACCCGCCACGACCACGCCAGCTACATCGCCCACTGGGTCCGAGTCCTACGCGAACAACCCCGCGTGCTGCTCACCGTCACAGCCCGCGCCCAAGCCGCCCTTGACTACCTCAACCACGCCGCCGGCATGGTGCCGCCACCGGTCGAAGACAGTCCCGATGCGTCAGAAACGAGCGTCGGAGGTGCGCACGTTCGGCACCTTCGAGCCTCAGCTCGTCGAGCTACGCGAGTGGCTGACCGAATGTGGAGTGACGTCGGTGGCGATGGAAGCAACCGGGGTGTATTGGAAACCGGTCTGGCATGTCCTCGACGATGGAGTGCGGTTCGAGTTGTTGTTGGTCAACCCGGCGCACATCAAGAACATGCCGGGCCGCAAGACCGACGTCAATGACGCCACCTGGATCGCCCGCTCCTGGAGTGCGGCTTGTTGCGTGGCAGCTTCGTGCCACCGGTCGAGATCCGTGAGCTTCGTGAGGTGACCCGCTCTCGGCGTCAGCTCACCGAAGACCGCGCCCGAGAGACCCAACGGTTGCAGAAGGTCCTCGAGGACGCCAACGTGAAACTCGCTTCGGTCGCCTCGGATGTGCTCGGCGTGACCAGGCGGATGATCCTCGACGCCTTGTGTGCCGGTGAACGCGACCCGGACGTGCTCGCCGAGATGGCTCAGCGCAGGTTGCGCGCCAAGATCGGTGATCTCCGACAATGCGTGCCGGGCAGGTTCAACAGCCATCACGCCGCGATGGTCACCGAGATCGTCGCCCACGTCGACTACCTCACCGCGGCCATCGTGCGGCTCGACCACCGTGTCGAGGAGATGATGGTCCCTTTCCGAGCAGCCCGGGAATTGCTCCAGACGATCCCGGGCATCCAACAACGCAGCGCTGAGATCATCCTCGCCGAGATCGGTGTGGACAGGACCCGGTCACCCGCAGTGACTGCTCGGCTCGCACTCCCGGGAAGCCCCCGACGCACCGAGCGCACCGATGACGACGGTCGCCCTTCATGACGCCGACGATCCAACGCCACACGGCTGTCAGCGGCATCATCTCGTCGAGCTGAGCTGCTGCCGCACCGTGCGGCGATGAAGTTCGGCGATGAGTTCCGCGTCGCTCCTCGACACCAGGTCCGCGTCGTCGATGACGATCACCGGCAAAGACAATTCCTCGGGTAGCCGGAAGAACTCAATCAACGGACACCCCAGAACGTGTGCGAGCACGGCGATCATGTCGACGCTCAGGTGTGAGCGCAGGGTCTCCCAGGTCGATACTTGTGCTTGGTTCACGACTCGTCCGACGAGCGGTGCGAGGCGACGGCCGAGTTCGACCTGAGTCCATCCGCGGTCGAGGCGGAGACGCACGAGGTTGAGTGCGACGACCGCCGCCAGCGATTCCCCTTCGACCGTCCAGCGGAGTCCACTCCCCCGCCCTTCGGGACCTTCCTTGAATGACGGGCAGCCGGTGACGCTCATGAGCCGCTCAGTCGTACTGCGTTTGGGGATCCCTGACGAGCCGTCGTCGTTCCCGATGTCCGGGCACGGCTGGTGCGCAGGTGCGTGACGTCGGCTCCGACGAAGGCGGCGACTTGGGCCGCATCCAAGCCGGACGCTGTCAGCCAATCGAGCGCTTCTTCCAGCGCGTTGATGATGCTGGCGCGTTGCTCGTCGATGACACCGAGTCGAGCGATTCCGCGCTCGACCACGAGTAGCTGTTCTTCTTGATCGCCGAGGCGATCCTTCATCCAGTTCCGCAACGATGCCACCGCTTCTGACCGCATTCCTATCTGCTCCGATCTCGAGCTCACCCAACGCGAACCCGACAAGGGAAAGACACCACCCCGAACCCGACCGAACGCGCCACGACGAGCGCGACACCAGTCATCTCAGCTGCGACCCAATCCGCCGACTTCCCGACTTCCCCGCCGGAAAGCGCCAATCTCCTGCACAGATTATTACCCAGGGGTGAACGGGCGTCGCGGGCACGCCGCGGCGAGGTGGTGTGTAGCGGGTGAACCATGTTGTCGATCGCCAAGCTCCGTGTCGGCCAGGAGGCCTACCACCTGTCCGGGGTCGCCCAATCCCTCGACGACTA